>JAOAPJ010000052.1 GCA_025462805.1 Acidobacteriaceae bacterium | reverse complement strand
TCGCGCCGGCCTGGGCTCTGGTAGCCGGACTGATGGCCTTTGTGCCCAACGTGGGCGGCGTCATTGCGCTGATCGGGCCCGTCTTCAGCATTCTGTTCCAGGGCCGCGATCTGGAGCGCCTCGGATTCCTGCTCGGGATCTACGCCATCATCGTGGTGATCGATCAACTGGTCCTGCAGCCATGGCTGATGAAGCGATCGACGCGCGTGCCCATCTGGGCGTCCATCCTGGTGCCGATCGCGCTGGGCATCGTCATTCCATTCTGGGGCGTCCTCCTCGCGCCCCCGTTGCTTGCAGTGGTGTACGCCTTCCGCCACAAAGAATAGTTACCCGTATGCTGCTATCAACGAGATAGCTGGTGACTTACGAACTAGAAAATTGAGTAGCAAAGTTTTTTGAAATTAAGCGCAACTTAAGCTACTGTTGCGGTGCTCCACTTCTGCTTGGTTCTCTCCCCCGCAGCGACGACTTGGATCTTCGAAGGTGTCGCATAAATTTGACACGTGGTTCCCGTGGAACGGACGTTTACTCCTCGTCCTCGTTTAGGCGGAGCTCCGTGCCGGGGTTCGTATCCATGAAAGTAGCGGTCGGCCTTGCTCTTGCCTCCCTCGCACAACTAGCAGCATCCGCCCAGAGCCCGATTCGGGAGATGCCTGTTCTAACGAGCGACTCGCGGACGCATTCGCTCGATCTCCTGATGATCGCGAAGCCGAAGGCTATTGAGCTTGCCGGCATGCACCCGACGGCGTGGGTCTATGAGGTGTGTCATCGTGCGGATGCCGCGCACGACGCATGCCCGTCAGGAGGAGACACGGTCTCACCCTATGGCGGAGTGCGCCTGCAGCTTCAGCCGGGCGATCACCTCCGCATTCGGCTGGTCAACCAGCTTCCTCCTGCGTTGCCTGACGCCGAGCATGTATACGGCGGAGATCCGATGGAGCAGGAGATGCTCGAGGCGAACCCGACCAATCTGCACACCCATGGCTTGATTGTCGAACCGCGCAAGGCGGATAAGTCCGACCCTACGTTCGGTGATTACATCTACATCCTGGGCTACCCGGCAGGAAAGAAGCCCAGAATGATGCACCCCGGCATGGTCTCGACCGATAAGCCGATCGATTATGACATCTACATCCCGAAGAATCATCCTTCGGGTGTCTTCTGGTTTCATCCTCACGTCCACGGTCTTTCGCTGAATCAGGTTTCTGAAGGCATGGCCGGCATCATCACCATCGGAAATCCTGACGATTATCTCGGAGATCAGGCTGGATCGTATGGACTGCATGGCAATGTAGTGGTGCGCAATCTCCTGCTCAAGGACATCGAAGTCGAGAAGTCGCATGTAGTCGTGGATCAGGAAGACCCGGATTTCTGCGATCCCGATCCAGGGCCGTCGTCTCCGGTACGCCCGGGCTTCTGCAACGGCGTGAAGATCGCCTCCCCAGATGGCGTGACGGATCACACCGACGGAAAGTGGATCTTCTCGGTCAGCGGACAGGTGTTTCCGTCTACTACGATCAAAGGCAAAGGCGAGGTCTGGCGGCTGGTCAGCGGCTCAGGCAGCCGCGGGTATTCGCTCGCACTTCGCGACGATGACACCGGAGACCTGCTCCCGTTCCAGGTGCTGGCAATCGACGGGGTATCCATCGACGCGCCTGCCAAGAGCGATGGGAGTCACTTCGCGGCCAAGCTGGGTGAACGCATCACCCAGGCGCCGTGCCTTGCCAGTCCAGTCCCATCCACGCTCTCGCAGGCAGTCTGCGCGACAGTGCTTCGCATGATGCCGAGCGCCCGTACGGAGATCTTCATTCCGTCGCACATGGCAGCCTCGCGGCGCGCCAGCTTCATCACGCAGTCGCTCAACACCGGGCCTGCTGGTGACTCGTGGCCATCGGTCGGGTTGATCCACGTCTCCTTCGCTGGACATCCGGACGAGCACGCAACCACCCTCGAGGTGAGACCGGCTTCGAAGGAACTGCTCCGTTCCGGCGGGCTCCTCGCCAGCCCGGCGAAGATCTCACTGCCCGGGGTGCATGATGCCATGGAGATGAAGGAGGCAGCGCATATGCCGCAGTTTGCCGCGCACGCGGCTTCGCTGGCCGATCCCTCCTGCAAGGCGCTTCCCGCGGGACACACGCGCCGTATCTTCTTCGGCGTCCCCACAGGCGCGCCGGATGCCTTTGGACTCGGCTATGAGGAACTCGACGCACACGGCAGACCGGTTCCCGGCACCTTCAAGGATGTCGAGCCCTTTGATCACCTCTCGATCACCGTCTGCCTGCCGCTGGCGGATGACAACAAGCCAGTGACGGAGCGATGGGAACTGGTGAACGTTGCCGGGGAGGACCATAACTTTCACATCCATCAAACCCGCTTCAAGGTGCTCCCTCGCAACGCGCCTGCTGGAGATGGCGGGGGGCTGATGGACAATGTGCCAGTCCTCAACGGCGGCCCAAGCTGCGATGGCAGCGTGGCGACCTGGCGCAGTGGCGGATGCAAAGTGCTGCCGGTGCGGGTCGAGATTCCCTTCGCGGAAATCGGAGACTTCGTCTATCACTGCCATATCCTGGAGCACGAGGATGGCGGCATGATGGCGCACATCCGCGTCGTCGCTCACCCCTGACCTGCTCCTGAGCCGTCACCAGTCGCTCTGAGTTCGTGCAATGTTCCTGGGTGTCCGCTCGCGAACATCGTGTTGCAGGATCGGACATCGGGCGGCTTCTAAGTGGCCCGGTTACGCATGGATCCATGGCAGATGAATTGCTCCGTCCTGCCAGTGGGGCGATAGAGGCCCGACGAAAGCGGGGGAGCAGACATGCCACACTTCGAGCGCATTCGCGATATGGTCTCCGGGACATTGCCAGAAGGCCTTGTCGAACAGCGCACCCGCGCCGGCTGGCAGTTAATGTCCGTGGAATGGCGGCGTGAGCTGCCGGGAGGCGAGCCACCTACTCCGGGCGCTTTTGATGAAGACATACCCTACGGCCTCCGCATCTCCGACGACGGCCAGCGTCTCGAGGTCAACGTCGAGGAGAACCAGGTGCTGCTGCAGATGATGCAGTTGCTGGCCCAGGACTTTCCCTACTCGAGCATCGTCAGCGATCTGAACGAGAAGGGCTTTCGCACCCGTGAAGGCCGTCCATGGAGCCGTGTGGCCGTCTTCAACATGATTCCCCGGTTGATCGAGGTGGGTCCGCGCATCTTCTCCTCGAAGGAGTGGGA
>JAOAPJ010000051.1 GCA_025462805.1 Acidobacteriaceae bacterium | reverse complement strand
AGCGTGGCCTCGAGAAGGTGAACCTGATCGCTGCTCCACCGGGTCAATCCGCGATGCAGCGCGAGGTGGACCTCGCATTCTTCTGCCACACGGATACAGTTCCCTACGCCCCTGACTGGAATCAGGCTCTGGATCCTGTACGCATCGGCGACATGATTCATGGCTGCGGCGCGTGCGATGTGAAAGGCTTTCTAGCCTGCCTGCTCGCGGCCGCGGAGGCCGAGAAGGAGAGGCTGCAGCGCCAGGTTCGCATCGTCCTCACCGCGGATGAAGAGATCGGCTGCGTTGGGTCGAAGCGGCTGCTCGCGATGGATTGCCTCGTGCCGCGCCGCCTTGTCATCGGCGAACCCACTTCGCTTCATCCGGCACGCGCGGGAAAGGGATACTGCCTGGCACGCGTCAGCATCGACGGCAAGGAGGCGCACAGCGCGCATCCGGAGCAAGGCGTCTCCGCCATCTACGCAGCAGCGCGCATCATCTCGCGGATCGAGGAGTTGAGCCGCGAGCTGCAGCAGGAGAGGCATCCGTTCTTCGCGCCCGGCTACACGACGCTCAACGTTGGCACAGTGAGCGGCGGCACGGCCAAGAACATCATCCCGGGCCACGCCGAATTTCTGGTCGAGTGGCGACCTGTACCTGGACAGTCCTCGGAGCGCGTGTCGTCCGCGGTCCGCAGCTTTCTCCGTCAGGCGGAACACCAGTTGCCCGGCCTTCGTGCATCGTTCGAACTGCTGCGCGATCAAGCTGGCTTCGAAACAGCAGCAGATCGTTCCTTGGTCACCATCCTCGAAGAGTTCTCCGGGCAGGAGCCGAGCTCGATCGCGTTCGGCTCGGAGGCCAGCGTCTGGTCCACGGTCAGCGACGAGATTGTCGTCTTCGGGCCGGGGGACATGCGGACCGCTCATAGCAGCCGCGAGTGTGTTGCAATCCCAGAGCTCGAGTCAGCAGTCGAGATCGTCAGGCGGCTGATTCGCTCCGAGTGACTTTCGCTTCGAGCTACTTGCAAGCGGCGCGCGCCCCGGAGCGTAGCGGGTGGACGAGAGCACAGCCTGGTTCACGTGCCTGCAGGCAAAACGAAGGAGAAGGTTGAACCCTCTCCCGGACGGCTCGCGACAGCGATGGTGCCCCCATGCGCGGCGACGATCGCCTTTGCAATCGCGAGCCCCATTCCCGTCCCAGCCACGCCCTTGCGCGTCTGCTTGCCGCGGTAGAACTTTTCGAAGATAAGAGGCAGCTCCTGCTCGGGAATGCCCGGCCCGTGATCGGTGACGCTGGCACGAAGCCCGCCACTCGCCTCCCGCTCGCAAACGACACGGATCGATGACTCCGCTGCTCCATACTTCGCGGCGTTCTCCAGCAGGTATTGGAAGACCGTGGCAATGCGCGCTACGTCCATCAGCACGGCCGGCAGATCCGGATCGATGTCAACATCCACCCGGCGCGCGCCCAGCATCGCCCTGGTTCGCTCCAGTGCCAGATCCACCGCGGTCTCGATTGGCTCCCGCTGCAATTCCAGTCTCACCTGATTGGTCTCGAGCGCCGACATCTGTACCGCATCCCCGATCAGCCGATTCAGCCGTAGAGACTCCTCTTCTACCACGCTCAGCAGCTCCTGCCGCTCTGTTGCGTCTAACTCGGTGTCTCCGCGCAGGCTTGAGACCGCCGCCAGCATGGACGTCAACGGCGTGCGCACCTCATGCGTTACAGAGTCGAGCAGCGCGTTGCGCAGCTCCTCACTCTGGCGAGCTGCTTCACTGCGGCTCAGTGTTTCAACTGCCTTTGCTCGCTCAATAGAAATGGCGATCAGGCTTCCCGCCGCATCCAGCGTCTCCTGGCTGAGCTGGGCATGCTGCACGACCAGCAACCCGAGACGGCGCACGCCGAGGCGGAGAGATGCGATCCGCATCGAGCGATCGAGATCCAGCGCGGCGAGCGCATCCTCTCCCGGGGTCACTGCCAGCGCCAGCAGCGCACCGTCAAGGTCCTTCGCAAACTCTGGATGAGAACGAGAGACCTGCGACTCACTTGCGAGCACCACGGCGGCGCCCTCGGCGCCCATCGCTTCGACCACGATGCTGGGTATATCGGCCACCAATGCAATGACATTCTCGCTCAGCATCAGGCGTTGGCTCAATGCGTACAACAGCTCGATCTCCGCCCGTCGTCGATTGGCGCTCTCCGCCTCCCGCCGCGCTCGCTCGGCCAGCCTGCTGGCACCCAGACCGGTGGCCAGAAATGCCGCCAGTGCTATCCAGTTCTCGGTTGCTGTGATTGTGAGCGTCATCACCGGAGGCAGGAAGAAGTAGTTGAACGCGACAGCAGACAACAGCGACGTCACGACCGCATAGCGGAAGCCCCACCACGCGGCTACCGTGACGATCAACAGCAGAAACGTAAGCGCTACCGTGGTCGGATTAACATGCAGGAGGCGGAAGTACACAGCCGTGGGTGCCGCTACAGCTCCCACGATGACTGCGTATCGCAGCCAGGGCGAACCACCTCCCCATGCCGGACCGTGGAGCGCTCCGCCGTCCACAGACGAGTTATCCTTTCTGCTCATGGGTTCCGATTCGAGTGTACGGCAGCGAATGCGCGAGGGCGCGGGTGAGGGACCTCCCCACAAGGTCCTCATCGTGGACGATGAACCGCAGATCATTCGCGTGCTGCGCACCTCCCTCGCCAGCCACGGATACGACGTTCGCTCAGCATCCGATGGAGCGAGCGGCCTGGAGCTCTACCGCCTCTGGACGCCCGATCTGGTCATCACGGATCTCTCCATGCCGGGAGTCTCTGGCGTGGAGCTCTGCCGCGAGATCCGCAGGTTAGCGGCCACGCCCATCCTTGTCCTCTCGGTGCGCGATCAGGACCGCAGCAAGGTAGAGGCGCTCGACGCGGGTGCAGACGACTACGTCACCAAGCCGTTCAGCATGGAAGAGTTGCAGGCGCGCGTGCGCGCCCATCTGCGCCGGGTCGCTGTGCCCGAAGCAGAGGCCTCGCGCCCCATCCAAATCGGCGACTTCGTGATCGATGCGGAAGCGCATCGCGTCACCGTTCGTGGCACGGACGTGCGCCTCACCCCTAAGCAGTTTGAGCTGCTGCTCTACATGGCGAAGCATGCGGGACGCGTGCTGACACATCGCGCCCTGCTCACGGCTGTGTGGGGCGTTCACAGCGTGGGCCAGCCTGAATACCTCCGCGTCTTCATTGGCCAGCTGCGCAAAAAGATCGAGATCGGGCCCAAACCCTACCTTGTCACCGAACCATGGATCGGCTATCGCTTCTGCCCCGATCCAGACCAGTGTTGAGCCGCTTCGTACGCATCCCGTCTTTACGACTTCTTTAGGCGCGCGCTACAGACTTTTTACAGGCTTTCGCGTTCCACTAGTTACTAGTGAAACTGGAGATATGTCCGAGCTTTTCAGAGATTGAGTCGATAGGGCTCACGTCCGCCGGACGCACCTGCTGCCTCCATCCGTCTACAAACTCCCAGCCTGGCAGCAGTGCAGAGACTCACGCCGTCGAGCGAATCGCGGCTCTTTCTCCCGTGAGCGATGGCGACGGGCTCCTCGTCGCCAAGCCACGCACCTTGTCAGACCCCTCTGTCTTGATCGGCACAGCCGCTGGCGGTAGCGGGAGTAGCGGTGCAAGCAGTGCAGACATTCATCGCGCCGCATCGCTCAAACCTTTGGAAGAACCGGAGCGGACAACCGGAGACTCTGGAAGGAGACCCTTATGTGGGACATAGGACTACTTGCAGCCACCGCTGCTTTCTTCTTTATCGCCCTTGTGTACACCGTTGGCTGCAAGCGATTGGGAAGCTCTGAGGAGAAACAGAGATGACTCTGCTGCTCGCGGTAATTCTTCTGCTGCTCGTTTATCTCGTCTACGCACTGTTGCGTCCGGAGAAGTTCTAATCATGAGCGCAAATGGATGGGTCCAGATCCTGCTCTTCTTCGCCGTCGTGCTCGCACTTGCGAAGCCGATGGGCCTCTACATGGCACGCGTCTTTGAGCGTGAACGCACCTTTGCCGATCCTCTCTTCTCGCCGGTCGAGCGGCTGCTCTATCGCCTTACGCGCGTCAAGGCAGACCACGAGATGCCGTGGACCGAGTACTCCGCAGCCATGCTGCTCTTCAGCGCCGTTTCTATGGTGCTGACCTATGTCATCGAGCGGACGCAGTGGCTGCTGCCCCTCAACCCGCAGAAGCTCGCCGCCGTGGCGCCGGACCTCGCCTTCAATACCGCAGCGTCCTTCACCACAAACACCAACTGGCAGGCGTACACACCTGAAAGCACGATGAGCTATCTCACCCAGATGGCCGGGCTCGCCACCCATAACTTCTTCTCGGCCGCCGTCGGCATGGCGCTCGCTGTCGCCTTCATCCGCGGTATCTCTCGCCGCGAGAGGAAGACCATCGGAAATTTCTGGGTCGATCTCACCCGCGCAACACTGTGGGTTCTGGTCCCGCTCAGCTTCCTCTATGCAATCTTCCTCGTGTCCCAGGGAGTGGTGCAGAACTTCCACCCGTATGATCAGGCTGCTCTGGTCCAGCAGCAGCACGTCACCACTACGGGACCTGACGGCAAACCAGCAGCACAGACCATTACGACGCAAACCATCGCGCAGGGTCCGGTCGCCTCACAGGAGGCCATCAAGATGCTGGGCACCAACGGCGGCGGCTTCTTCAACGCCAACAGCGCCCATCCGTTTGAGAACCCCACGCCGCTGTCGAACTTCGTGCAGATGGTCTCCATCTTTCTCATCCCCGCCGGATTCACGGCAACGCTCGGACGCATGACGAAATCGCCCGGCCACGGCTGGACCGTCTTTGCTGCCATGGCTGTGCTCTTCTTCGCCGGAGTCACCATCGCCTATTCAGCCGAATCGAAGCCGAATCCACTCCTGCATGGAGTGGACCAACGCATTTCGACGCTGCAGCCCGGCGGCAACATGGAGGGCAAGGAAGTCCGCTTCGGCATTGCGAACTCCGCCCTCTTCGCCACCGTCACCACAGACGCCAGTTGCGGTGCCGTCGACTCGATGCACGATTCGTTCATGCCGCTGGGTGGCCTGGTGCCGCTCACCAACATCCTGCTGGGAGAGATCATCTTCGGCGGGGTGGGAGCCGGCATGTACGGCATGCTCGTCTTCGTCATCCTGACCGTCTTCATCGCGGGCCTCATGGTCGGGCGCACGCCAGAGTATCTAGGAAAGAAGATCCAGTCCTACGACGTACAGATGGCAATGCTGTACGTTCTCATCTTCCCCCTGGTGATCCTGGTAATGACGGCCGCCACCGTCCTGATGCCGCACCTCGGCCTCTCCGCCCTCACCAACGCGGGCCCGCATGGCTTTTCGGAGATCCTTTACGCTTACACATCGTCCACCGGGAACAACGGGTCCGCCTTTGGCGGGCTCAGCGCGAACACCCATTGGTACAACCTGTCGCTTGCCACGGCGATGCTCGCTGGCCGCTTCTTCATGATCGTGCCGATGCTTGCCATCGCCGGGAACCTGGCGCGCAAAAAGAGTGTTCCGCCCTCTCTGGGCACATTTCCGGTGAATACACCGCTCTTCACCGTGTTGCTGGTCGGCGTCATCCTCATCGTTGGGGCCTTGACGTTCTTCCCCGCGCTGAGCCTGGGGCCGGTGCTTGAACACCTGTTACTGCACGCTGGGAAGACCTTCTAAGGAGACACGCAAATGTCCAGACAGAAACCACGCATGCTGCGCGATGCCGGCCTCGTCCGGCGGGCTGCGATCGACGCGATCATCAAGCTTGATCCGCGCAAGATGATGCGCAACCCGGTCATGTTCGTGGTCGAAGTGGGCAGCGTCATCACGCTGGTCGAGCTCATCCATGATGCGATCGCGCATCGGGCCTCGCTGCGATCCGGACACCTGCTATTTGAAATCCAGATCACCCTATGGCTTTGGTTCACGGTGCTCTTCGCCAACTTTGCAGAGGCGATGGCAGAAGGCCGCGGCAAGGCACAGGCAGCTGCTCTGCGCCGTGCCAAATCCGAGACCACGGCACATGTCATTCAGAGACGCTCCAAACCGCTCGACATCCCCGAGGACGTCCCCAGTTCCCTGCTCCGCGTCGGCGACGTCGTCGTCATTGCGGCCGGAGAGCTCATCCCTGGGGATGGCGAGGTGATCCAGGGCGTCGCCTCCGTCGATGAGTCGGCGATCACCGGTGAGTCTGCTCCAGTGATACGCGAGGCAGGCGGCGACCGCTCCGCCGTCACCGGGGGCACGCGCGTGCTGTCGGACGAGATCCGGGTCCGCATCTCCTCTAATCCAGGTGAGACGTTTCTCGATCGAATGATCGCGCTCGTCGAAGGAGCGCAACGCCAGAAGACGCCGAATGAGATCGCGCTCAACATCCTGCTCGCCGGGCTCACCATCATCTTCCTGCTGGCTGTCGTGACGCTGCAGCCCATCGCGATCTACTCTGGCGCGCCGCAGTCTGTCTTCATCCTCATCTCCCTGCTGGTCTGCCTCATCCCCACCACCATCGGAGGCCTGCTGTCCGCCATCGGCATCGCCGGTATGGACCG
>JAOAPJ010000045.1 GCA_025462805.1 Acidobacteriaceae bacterium | reverse complement strand
AGGCAAATGTTTTTCTTGACATTTATTGAGAACCTAACTAGTTTGGGCGCACGAGATGCAGTTCTTTGTGCGCGATGCCCGCTCCCCCGGAGACCTGGGTGGGACAATCGGCGCTCAGCCATTCTTTATTAATCCGCATTATCGAGGATATTCACAATGCCCAGGCAGCGGTTCCTCGTTGCAATTGTTGTTTTTCTATTCGTCGTTTTCTCGACGCTAGCCAGAGGTCAGGAGCTCGCAGCAACTCTCACCGGTCGAGTGACTGACTCTTCAGGGGCGACTGTTTCGGGCGCTACCGTCGCGATTGCTCAGAATGGCGTGAACGGCGCTACCCGAACACTCCAGACCGATGCACACGGTAGTTACACGGCAACGAATCTTCCTGCCGGCAACTACACCGTTACCGTAACAGCGCCGGGCTTTCAGACCTACACCGCGCAAAATGTCATCCTGAATGTTGCGCAAACTAGGTCCGTTGACGCGCCTCTGAAGGTTGGCGGCGCTAGCCAGACGGTGACTGTGCAGCAGAGCGCCGTGAACATCGACACAGAGACCAGCGCTCTGGCGGGCACCATCTCGGGAACACAGGTCAGAGAGCTGCAACTGAATAATCGAAACTTCGAGCAGTTAGTCACCCTGCAGCCGGGAGTGGTCAGCGGCCTGCCCGATGAGGTCGGCTTTGGCTTGAACAACACGTCGTCGGTTGCGGTGAACGGTGTTCGCGACACGGCCAATAACTGGACAGTCGATGGAGCCGATATCAACGATAGCGGCTCCAACTCCACGCTGCTCAACGTGCCCAGCGTGGACGCGATCCAGGAGTTTACGTTGGAGAGAAGCACATACGACGCGGGATTCGGCCGCAGCGCCGGCGGTCAGGTCCTGGTAGCCACGAAGTCCGGGACGAGCGCCTTCCATGGCGACGCATATGAGTTCAACCGCAATAACATTTTCAACGCCAACAGCTACTTCAACAAGCATGCAACGCCGGTTATCCCGCGAGCGATCGAACGGTACAACAACTACGGATTTACCATCGGCGGACCACTCTATATTCCCAAGCTCTACAACACGGCGAAGAATAAGACGTTCTTCTTCTGGTCCGAAGAATGGCGTAAGGTCAGCGCTCCAGTAACCTCCAGCCTGCAGCCGCCCACGCAGGCGGAATTGAGCGGTACATTCACCGGCCCAATCACAAACGCGCCTGCTGGTTGCGTCACCTATAACGCGGCCGCCAACACCAGCACTATCGATCCAGCTTGCTACAGCCAGAACGCGAAGGTGTATTTGGCAAACCTGTTTGACAAGTTTGCGCCAAACAGCAGCAGCGGCCTCTACGTTGCCAGCTTTTCGCAACTGAATAACACGCGTGAAGACCTGGTTCGCCTAGATCACAATTTCAGCGACAAACTACACTTCTTCGGGCGCGCCATGCAGGACGAAACACCAGAGAACTTCCCGGAGGGGCTTTTCGCAGGGTCCAATTTTCCCGGTGTTGCAGGATCGGTAGTGAATGCGCCAGGACAAAATGTGGTCGGCAACCTGACTTGGACGATCTCACCGCGTATGGTCAACGAAGCGGAGTTTGCCTATACGCAGGGAACCATTTCTTCCAGCTTCACCTCTGGCTCTATCGCCAATAACCCATCGATAGCCAAACAACTCACCAATAACACCGCCTATGTCGATCCTTACAATCGTATCCCGGGCATCTCATTCACCGGCGCTGCGTTGCAGGGCCTCGCCTACGGAAGCACTCCGTATTTCGAGCGCAACCTGGATAGAACGCTCTATGACAACTACTCGATAACGCTCGGCAAGCATACGCTGCGGGCGGGGGCCACCGTCTCCCAGATGTTGAAGACCGAGAATGCCTCAAGCGGAGTGGCAAACTTCCAGTTTGCGACTTTCCAGGATTTCCTTCTGGGCAATGTGGCAACGTATACGCAAAACAGCCGCGACACCGTACCTGACCTGCACTACTGGAACTTCGAAGCGTACGTGCAGGACGATTGGAAGCTTACCCGCCAACTGACGATCAACGTAGGTTTGCGCTATAGCTACTTTCCATCTCCCGCCGACGTCTTAAACACGCTGAATAACTTCGACCCTTTGGTGTTTAACCCCAGCAATGCGCCTGGGATCGATCCAGCCAGCGGTACGTTTACTGGCGGCCAAATACCAGCGACCTACGTGAATGGAATAATCTTTCCAGCCGGCTCTGCTTGCACCCAGGCGAAAGCTATTGC
Source organism: Acidobacteriaceae bacterium (assembly GCA_025462805.1). The sequence continues at coordinate 4,375 of JAOAPJ010000045.1, read as the reverse complement.
TCCGGGCGTGACCTGCTCTCCATATGGGTCCCATGTAAATCCGGATCCCAAGAGGAACTTCGCTCCCCGGCTCGGATTTGCCTACGATGTCTTTGGAAACGGCAAAACGGCTGTCCGTGGCGGATACGGCATTTTTTACGACCGCACGCTCAATGGAATCTGGGAGCAGAACGCGTTCCAGGATCCGCCGTTGGTCCAGACGGCCACCATCAACAACACGCAGTTTGATCATCCTCTGGCCGGATCTTCGGCTGTTTCACTGGGACCCAATCACATCGTGTCCACCGGGAATCCCACGATGTTGACGCCCTCCTACATGGATTACAACCTGGGCGTTCAACAGCAATTGACGTCCGGAACAGTCGCGGAGATCGCCTACGTTGCCTCTCTGGGACGACATCTTTTAGGGGAAAGGGAGATCAATCAGCCCACCCTCGCGAGTAGGGCAGCCAATCCCAATGCCTACGTCACCGCCGTCGTGCCATATCTTGGATATTCGTGGTTCGCTGCGAGAATTCCCGCCTACGCCAGCAATTATCACTCTCTACAGCTATCAGTCCAGCATCGTTCGCACTATGGTCTGACGCTGGGACTTGCCTATACGTGGAGCAAGACGCTGACCAACCAGTCGAACGACCGAGGTACGGAAACGTACGACACTTACAATCCAAGCATCGACTATGGGCCATCGACCCTCAACCAGCCGCAGACCTTTGTCGCGAATTACGTCTATGAGCTTCCCTTTTACAAGGAGCAGCATGGACTGATGGGGCACACCCTGGGCGGCTGGGAGCTCTCTGGGGTCACGCAATTCCTCTCTGGCAAATCGCTGACGGTGAGACAGTCGCTGGATAATTTCGACTGCCAGACTCCAGCAGGGGCCACCACGGGGTGCATCCCCGGAACGTACCCCGGGGGGCTCAACATGGACGTGGCGGACATCGCTCCACGTCCGGATCAAGTCGCCCCGTTGCACCTCGTGAAGAAGCAGACCCAGTGGTTCAGCACAGCTTCCTTTAGCGACGCCATCGGTCACTTTGGAAACTCCCGCAGCGGAAACCTACTCGGTCCCGGTGTTGAGCTGTGGGACCTTTCCGCGATCAAGAACGTAAAGCTTGGTGAGCGCGCCAACTTTCAGTTCCGCGCCGAATTCTTCAATGCTTTCAACCACACCAACTTCTCTGCGGTTACGGTCAACACCGACTCTCCTTCCTATGGGCAGGTCACTTCCGCACACGATCCGCGACAAATTCAGCTTGGAGGTAAGTTGTACTTCTAGCTTGGAAGTGGGCAGAGAATGCCGGATCTCGTTGCGGAGTGTTCTTTGGGCTACTACCAAGAGCTCTCTTGTATTTCGGGAAATGTATCAGTGCTGTTGCATTCGACCGCAGAAGTGGCAGCACGGAACAGCTAGAGCACGACTTCATGGTGCCGCCAGGTGCGGATCAGCCGAAAAGGCGGGAGGGCAGCAGAGCTGCCCTTCATCACTCGTTGCGGAGTGCCACCATCGGCTCCACTCCTGCGGCGCGTCGCGCCGGAATCAGCGATGCGATCAGCGCGGCAATCCCGAGTAGAAGCGCCGCGGTGGTTAGCATGAACGGATCCCAGGGCCTGACTCCGAAGAGCTGATTCGTCATCAGCTTGCCAGCCAGGATTGACGCTGGTATTCCCAGCGCAAGTCCGATCCCTATCTGTGAGAAGGCTCCGTGCAGCACCATTCGCACGACGTGGCCGCGGTCCGCGCCCACCGCCATGCGCAGGCCAATCTCGCTGGTCCGCTGCTCCACGTTGTAGGCCATCACGCCGTACAGCCCCACGGCCGCCAGCACCAATCCCAGCACGCCGAATAGCGTAGTCAGCGTCGCAATCATATTTTCCTGCTGGAAGTCCGCACTCAGCACCTTACCGTAGGGATCCACGCCATATAGGGCCAGGTCGGGATCAACGCTGGCCAGCGCCTTGCGCACGCGCTCTTCTATGCCCGGGGGGTCTCCCGGCGCCCAGATCACGATGTTGTACAGGTAGTGCGACCAGATCTCGCCACTCGTGATCGCTGGATCGTCATAGGGCACTGTCTGTGCCTCCGGTACCCAGAACATCGGACGTACAGGATCCTTCAAGCCATACGTCAGGTATCGCAGATCGCCTGCAACGCCGACGATCTCGTAGGTGCCTGCGTATTTGATCTTGTCTGGGCCGAAGTGCTGTCCAATGGGGTTCTGGCCTTTGAAGAATCTCTTCGCGAAGGCCTCGTTGATGACTGCTACCTTCCGCGTCGTGGCGGTGTCGTCTTCAGTGATGGGCCGTCCCAGCGTGATCTTCGCACCCAGGGTCTCAAAGAACCCGGGCATCACACGCGCCCATGACGAACTCGTGTCTTCTTTCGCGCCGGGCTCTGGCCTGCCTGCGACGCGAATCCCGTCGTTCCAGCTGTCTCCGGTCATCGGTGCGTACAGCGCCGGAGCCGCCATCCGGACCCCGGGAATCTCTCGCAGGCGATCGTCAATCCGCCGGAACATCGGCTCCATTTGTTCCGGTTTGTAGTTGCCCAGCGTTGGATTGATCCACGCGATGTACCGGCCGTGCGTGTCGAACCCAAAGTTCTGGTGCTCCAGGTTTCGCAGGCTCTGGCCCAGCAGAGCCGCCGCGCACAGCAGGACAAGCGACATCGCCGCTTGTCCGATCACCAGCGACTTCTGAGGCCACGAGCGGCGGCGGCCCACGGAGCGGTTGGCGCCGCGCAAGGCCTCCACTGGGTCAGCATGCGACGTCATCCATGCGGGCGCGACCCCAAAGATGGTTCCCGTCAGCACCGACATGGTTAGAGTGAACAGCAGCACCGGCCAGGACGGCGCGGCATGGATCGGTACATAGTTGCTGGGACCGCCGATCTGGAAGGCCAGATGCAAAACCAGCCGCGTCCCGGCATAAGCCACCCCAATGGCGATGAACCCGCCGATCACGGCCAGTAGCAGACACTCCACCAGTGCCTTGCGCACCAGCCGCTGCCATGAAGCACCCAGCGCCACGCGTACCGATGTCTGCGCGCGATTCTTCAGCGCGCGCGCCAGCATCAGATTGGCCAGATTCCCGCAGGCAACCAGCAGCACGCATCCTGCCGCTACCAGCAGCAGCTTCAACCCCTCCTCATATTGATCCCTCATAGCCGCCACCCCTGCGCCACCCGGGATCAGGTGCAGGATCTGCTGCTGCCAAAGCTGCTTCTCGCCCGGCTCCATATCTGGCACATGACTGGCCAGCCAGTCGTGCAGCTCGACCTTCAGCTTTGCTTCGAGCGTCTTCGGATTCACGCCCGGCCGCACTCTCCCTATCAGGTCAAGGAAGTTGCCATTCGGGCGCTTCAGCCGCGCTGTCGCTCCATCGATCACCAGCTCCTTAGTCAGGGGCAGCCAGAAGTCGGGCATCCCCCACCCTGCCAGCTTCGCTCCGTAGAATCCGGGCGGCGCCACGCCGATCACGGTGAACGGATGTCCATTGATCAGGTAGCTGGCGCCGACCGCCTTGGGATCGGAACCATATTTCTCCTGCCAGATGCGATAACTCATGACGGCTACCGGCGGCGCGCCCTCCTGGTCGTCGGCGTCCGTCGTCAGGCGGCCGATCCACGGCTGCACGCCAAGAGTGCTGAAGAAATTGCCGGAGACGTACTCTCCGTTGCGCGTATCTGCCTGAGATCGCGAGCCCTCTCGACGCACTCCGAGCGGCGCATTGCCGGCCTGGAGTGCCGCCAACTCAGCGAACTCCGGCGTGTGCGCGCGGAAGTGCTTGTACATCTCCCACGAGAAGAGGGAGAAATCCCCGTCGTCACCCTGGGTGTATCCGCCCCAGTTACAGCAGCGAACCTTGTCTCCGATCCTCCACAACTCGTCCGGCTTCGTCACCGGCAGCGACTTGAGCATCACCTGATGCACTAGCGTAAAGATCGCCGTGGTCGCTCCGATTCCCAGCGCCAGCGTGATCACCGCCGTCGCTGTGAACCCCGGTGCATTGCGCAGTTGCCGCAGCGCGTCCCGCAGATCCGCCAGCATGCGTCCCCCAGTCCCGCTTGTGAGTTCGAGATCCCAGGTTGCAGTACGGGGTCATGCCCGCCGCGGTTCCCGGCAATTATGGCGGCCAAAACCCAACGGGCTGAAGGGTAGATCTCGGGGCTTTGGCGAGGGAGATTGAACCGGGAGGGCATCGTGAGGGCGCAAGAATTACTGAGTGCTCTGGTTTGAACAACAACCACCGAAATCAAGTGATACTGGAGGCGCACTCTCCAGCGAGAGACCAAGGAGTCACCATGGCACACGGTCCTATCGAGAATGTCGTTTTACTGCTACTTGAAAATCATTCCTTCGATCACATGTTGGGT
>JAOAPJ010000032.1 GCA_025462805.1 Acidobacteriaceae bacterium | reverse complement strand
CTGTGACCTTGTTGCCGACCAATGCGGCTGGAGGGACAAAACCGGACGATCTCGGTGAGGCAGCAATGCACAGTCTTTCCGTTATGTCTTCGGGGTTGCGACTCAGTGGCTGAACTCGATGATTTTGATGACACTCTGTTGATCGTGTTGGGTGTAGTAGACCGTCTTGCCATCCATGGTGGCGCTCAGACTGGGGTACCCTGGGGCCGGATGCTTTTGGAATGCGAGAACCGGCCTGCTACGGCGCGTGTTGAGGGAGTAGAACTCGATGGTTGGTGCGGGTTCGGCTTCCGCGTCCAGGTAGTACAGGCCGGCTTTGGTGACGGCCCAGTGTCCCCAGAATCTGGCCTGTGGCTTGTCCGCAATCACCGGCGACTCTGTTCCGCCCTGTGACGAGACACTCCAGATGCCAGCCGAGTCAAACCGAGTGAAGTAGATCGTTTTGCCGTCGTACGATTCGAACGAATCGAAGCCGCCATGCTGGGTGAGTTGCACCTCCGCACCGTCTTCCAGGACATGCCTCCAGACCTGCCAGGTGCCTGTTCGCTTCGACGCGAAGTAGATCGACTTGCCGTCTCGGGACCAGCTCGGTACGACATTTTCATAATGCGGGTCGGTAATCGCATGCAGATTTCTACCTTCTGCATCGACTACGAGGATCTGAGTGCCGTTCTTCATATAGCTATCGAAGGTGATCCATTTGCCATCCGGGGACCAGCGCGGGGTGCCTGAGTACCGATGCAAGTGGGTCAGTTGCGTTGCGTTGTCGTCGCCCGCCCGGCCGCTCGTCCACAACTCCGCGAACCCGGATCGACCCGACATCCAAACGACTCGAGTGCCATCAGGGGATGGCTGCGCATCCGCCTCCGGATATTGGGTGTGGCTCAGCTTCTTGTTTTCCAGAACCGGACCACCGGGGCCGGCCAGGTCTGCTCGCCAGATTGCAAGGGGCTCCCCGCCGATTTTCTCCGCGTAGACAAGTTGTCGGCCATCCTTCGAGAAGCTTCCCAGAGCCGGGTACGCAGTCTCGCGTTCTGCCGGTCCGCCGTTCGCCGGGACACGCCACAGCGAAGGAAGCGTCGTGCGAACCGAAACGAAGACAATGGCTTTGCTGTCGGGCGTCCACATGAGCTCAGGGCCGGTGGTCGCTTCTGTCGTCAATTGCTTTGATGGGCCCCCGGCAAGCGGAATGGTGAAGACGTCGCAGCACAACGAAGCGGCCGTGCCAAGGAATGCAACAGTCTTGCCATCGGGTGAGAGCGAATAGCCATGTCCGGGTTCCGCGTTCTTCGGCGAGCCGAACCTTGTCAGGCAGCGCTTTTCGCCGGTCAGTAGCGAGAAGCGAATGACGCCGAACGTTTGCTCCGGCGGGCACTCGTCAATCATCAACATCTCGTCTCCACCTGGGAGCCAGGCGAGCGGGCCGGGGAGAGCATAGAGACAACTGACTTCGGTCAGCTTGCGTTCGGCGCCCCCAAGGGCGGGCACGGCGTAAACGCCGTCGTTCTTTCCATCGCAGCGGCTGAAGGCGATCTCGCGGCCGTCCGGCGACCACGCAGGGGGACCGAGAAGGCCAGTTTTGTTGTAGGTGAGGCGGAGGGGCAGCTCGGCTCCCAGCAACTGCACATAGATGTCGTAGTGCTTGCGCTCAACGCCGTCCCACGCGAAGGCGATTTCGCGGCCGTCGGGCGAGAAAGCGGGGGAGACGGCATCGCCTGGTGCCGTGGTGATGGGGACGATGCGAAGGACGGATGCGGCGGGGTTGGCGTCGGCGGGCAGAGCCGAATGATGCCCCTTTCCGACGAACAGGATGGTGGCGATGGAGGCGAGGAGGAGCAGGACGATCAAGGCGACGGGACGCAGGGGAAAGGGAGGGCGCGGGAAGAGGCCAGGCAGAGCGTGGGAGCCCGGCGGGCCGGACTGGCTCGCCGGGAACGGGGCGGCAGCGGTGTCGTTGTTCAGGGGGTTGCGGCCGTTGCTTACCCGAGATACGGGCACGTCGCTGATGTGGGATACAGGAGCGATGAAGCGATAGCCACGCTTGGGGATGGTTTCGATGTAAAGCGGGACCTCGGCTGAGTCGCCCAGCGCATCACGCAGCTTCATGACCGCAGTATTCAGGCTGTGGTCGAAGTCGACGAAGGTGTCGGATGGCCAGAGGACGCTGCGCAGTTGTTCGCGGCTGACGATCTCGCCCTCGTGCTCGAGGAGGAACACGAGGATGCGGAAGGATTGCTCGCGCATCTTGATGGGGGTGCCGCTGCGGCGCAGTTCCTGCCGGCGGGGGTCTACTTCAAAGACCCCGAAGCGCCAGGAGTTTGCCTGAGTCGCCACAAACCTGCTCCTGTTCGCTGATCACCGGGAGGGTGGCACGACTTTGCGTCGAGCGCGGACGGAATGCTCTGAAGCATACGCCGACCTAAGTTGTTATCAACAGAATAGTTCCCAGGCGAGATGCAATTGATTCCGGAATTACCTGCAATGCATCGCACAAACAACGGAAGCAGAGCACATTCGAGGAGTTCGCAGCGGTTGACCAATGACCCGGCGGCCGCAATTCAGATCAGGAGACCTACCATGAACCGCTCATCCGCCATCCTCGCCAAGTTGCTTCTCAGTCTTCCCGTTGCCGCCGGCCTGCTTTGTGCAGCTCCCGTCGCCTCGGCTCAGGACAGCCAGTCGGTGAACATCCCGTTCGCGTTTTCGGCGAACAACCACCACATGGGTGCCGGCCACTATCAGGTGCAGCTCGTGTCTGACCGCTTCCTCTATCTTCGCAATGCGAATACTGCGAGAAGCGAGATCATGATGGTTCGGCCGGAGTCGGGCAGGGCGATCGAGACGCAGGGTCGCCTGGTCTTCCACCGCGCAGCAGGCCGCACCTATCTGACGCAAGTTTGGATTGCGGGAACCAGCATGCACAGCGAAGTAGTGGGACGCCCCAAGCCGTCGGGCGAGTTGGCGAACAAGGGACAGGCCCCTGTCTCCACGTTTGAGCTAGCTCTGAAGTAAGCCGTGAAGCTCGTGTGAGGCCGGTCGCTTCGGTGACCGGCCTCGAGCTGTTCCTGCAGACCGCTATGCGGGCGAGGAGTCTTCGAACCCTCTGCCATCCTGGGCTGAGGAGCAATCATCGCACTGGCTTACGCCTGCTCTCGGAAGATTTCCGATGTTTCGTTTCTATGGACGCAAGCTGGAAATTGCTCCTAGCAAATGGCGGCCGATTAGTAACTGGAAGCCGGCTTGGGTGGACGAAGCTCGGTCGCTGTGAAGGACGGCGGATCCCGCCGGCTTTAGAACTCGATGTTGACCAGGTCGGAGGTGTGGTCGGCGTGATCGCCGTGCGGCGTGGTCACGCGGGTTTGGGGAGCGCGCCAGTGATCGATATAGGAGATCTGGTGCACGCAGGAGATGGTGCATTGGGGGGCGCAGGTTTTTTCCGTCAGGAACTCGCGCTCGAGATCGGCCTGCGTGTAGCCGGCCAGGGGAACACCGGGGAAGCCGCGCTGCTGCGAGCAGTAGTGCACCAGGCCGTCCTCACAGATGTACAGGTAACGTGAGCCGGCACGGCATCGCCAGTCGTTGGGTTCGGCGTTGGCGATTGCCTCCTGGAAGTGGTTGAAGCGCGAGTAGTTCTTCTTATCAAGCTGCTTCATTTCGTAATACACGCGGCGCTCTTCGCCGCCCAGCGGCTTCAACTGGCCGCTGCCGTCGTGAATGATGCCGATGGTCGAGGTGAATCCCAGCTCGAGCGCGCGATGCCCGATGGTCAGCGCATCCTGCGGGTTCTTGATACCTCCGCCGACGACCGAATTGATGTTGACGTGAAAGTCCGCATACTCCGCGAGGAACTGGAGCTTCTTGTCTAAGACTTTCAGGCTTTTCTTGGAGATCTCGTCGGGATTCACGTTGTCGATTGAGATCTGCATGTGGTCGAGCCCGGCCTGGTTGAGCCGCTCGATGCGCTCCGGCATCAGGAAGTAGCCGTTGGTGATCATGCCGGCCAGGCGGCCATGGTGGCGGATGCGGGCGATGATCTGGTCCAGGTCGGGATGGGTCAAGGGCTCCCCGCCGGAGATGGTGATGATGCTGGTCCCCAGCCGCGCCAGGTGGTCGATGCGGCGCAGCATCTCGTCCAAAGGCACTGGTTCGGAGTCCTTGTCGTACTCGTTGCAGTAGGCGCAGGAGAGGTTGCAGAAGCGCATCGGCACGATCTGCGCCATGACCACATGACGCGTCGATGCCAGCGCATGGCCGACGATGCCGAGTTCGCGCGCTTTGCGGGCGGCTGCCTTGACGCGGACGCGCAGCTTGGATCTGTGTGTCGGAACGGGCATTGCGGCTCCTGCCCATTATACGGGGCGTCCGCGAGAGAGCCACGGCGAGCCACCTCGCGCACTGGAATAGCACCTCGGAGGGTACGGGCGCGCTATTTACCTGGTTGGCCCGAGGGAAAAGTTCGCATTCTGCGACAAATTCACAGGGCAATGAAAAAAAGCGCATTCAGCAGCAAACAATTTCCTATTTTCTTGCCTCATACAAGAACACCAATACGGGAATCGCTTCTGCGCTGCAGGACGCGAGCCGCCGATATCAAACCAGTTGTTTCTCCCCCTCGAGGTCATTCTGTGATGCGCTCTGCGAAGGTCTCTCTCGCTCTCGTTGTGTCGTTCGTCTGTGCTCTTCCCAGTACCCTGCTGGCATCCACGGTCAGCTTTTCCTCGCACTTCTCCAAAGGCCAGGCAACGACGCAGCACGCCGACCTGAACAACGACGGATGCGAAGACCTCGTCTACCAGAACGC
>JAOAPJ010000020.1 GCA_025462805.1 Acidobacteriaceae bacterium | reverse complement strand
GGCGGACCGCAGTGGAGACGCGGAGAGAGGAGGCAGGTATTGAAGCGACGAGGCGGTTGACGAGCATCTGCAAACCGTTCCGAAGCGTGGTGAATACAGGCTTACCCGTCTGCTGTCTGCCCTTCTGCTCGAGACCGAGGATAAGAGACCCGTACTCGGCTTCGAGCGCGACGAAGGGAGCGAGCAGCGAACGCGAGCTGAGCTTCTCGACATCACCGCCGAAGACGCCAGCGAGCAGAGGGCCGGCAACCTTCTCCGTCACCTCGTTACCGAAGTGCCGGCGCACGAAATCAGCAACCGACTCATCGGCATCTTCCCCGCGAGCCAGCAGGGATGCCTGACGCAGCTCGCTGGCGCGACCGGGTTCAGAGAGATATGCTTGCTTCGCTCCGTCTGAAAAGAGAGAGGATCCGCGGATGGCGTCCAGGTCTGTCGGCACCATCATGCGCATCCCGTCGGGAAGTGGAACGAGTCCGTTACCCAGGGCGATGTAGGTGCGCCGCTGATGGTCGTTCGAGGGCAACAGCTCGTCCTCGAGATCGAGCTCGCGGGCGAGCTCCTCCGCCCAAGGCTTTTCGCTGACCCATGAATCAGGTCCGCACTCGATCGTGAAGCCTTCCTGCTGCACGGTCTCGATGACGCCGCCAAATCGGTTGGCTGCTTCATAGAGGACGAACTCGCATCGGCGGGCGTGATCTCGCTCGAGGACGTAAGCCGCGGTTAAGCCGCTGATGCCCCCGCCGACGATCGCAATCCGCCGCTTCACCTGGTGGATACGGCGAATGCGGAGCGTGCAGCCAGACGTGCCACTGCTTTTTTGGCGAGGTCGGCCAATGCGCCAGTGAGTATGGGCGAGCCGTTCAAGGACTCGGGTCGCTCTATGCGCAGACCTAGCCGGGCTCCGAACTCGCGAAAGCCGATGTCAATGTCATAGAGAATCTCCACGTGATCGCAGAGGAAGCCGATCGGCTGGATCATCACCGCAGTGTGACCCTCGTTGCGCAACGCCGTCAGCGTATCTTCGACGGTTGGCCCAATCCACGGGCCGCCGGACATGCCCTGGCTCTGAAAGGCGAAGAACCAGTCGGCGGGAGTGAGCCCATCGCCGGCGAGTCGCGCGGCGACAAGTGCGGCGGTGCTTTTCGCCTCTATCGCATATGGATCGGGGCCGCTGCTCACTTCCTTGGCGGCGCTCACCGTGACGGGCGCGGACTGGATCGTGCGGCACGGCACGCTGTGCGCAGTGAAGAGCACTGGGGCCTTTTTCCCCAACTGATCCAATAACGCTCGATAGGCACTGCGGAGCCGGTCGGCGAAGGCCTCCACCAGCAGCGGGTGATCGGCCCACGCGTCAGTGAAATCCACCGCGATCTCCTGGTCAGCCTCCGCCAGCACAGCACGGCGATACAGACCGACACTGGTACGAGAGTTTTGCGGCGCAAGGCAGATGGCGGCGGCGGCCGTCACACCTTCGTCCCGCATCTGACGCACCGTCGTTGCAATGTACGGCTTCCAGTTGCGCATCCCCACGTAGACCGGCACGTCCAGTTGCTTTGCCAGCAGACGCGCCTGTGCGTTCGTCCATTCGGTGAGTGGACTGTGGCCGATGAGCCCGTAACGATGCGTGATCTCATCGATGGCCTCCTGTGGCAAGGGTCTGCCGCTGGTGACGTTGCGCAGGTACTCGGGGATTTCGTGGAGTGCCTCGGGTGTGCCGTGCGCCAGCAGCAGAATCGCCGTGCGATCGTTCATCGGGTGTAACCTCCGTCGGCGGTGTACTCACGCACAAACCGCACGGCGGCCTGGACATGTTCAACCGGGGTGCCGGGCACGATGCCGTGGCCCACATTGAAGATATGACCAGGACGCCCGGCTGCTTGTGCGAGGACAGTATGGACGCGGGTGCGTAACAGGTCCGGCGGCGCGAACAGGGTGATCGGGTCAAGGTTGCCCTGCACGGCACAAGCATAGTCGACGCTCTCCCAGGCTACGTTCAGCGGAACGCGCCAATCCAGACCGAGGACATCTGCGCCAGTAGTCCGCATTGCGGGCAGCAGGCTGGTGGTGTCGACGCCGAAGTAGATAACGGGAACACCCAGTTGCTGCACGCGCCGCACGAGCGCAGTCGTGAGCGGCAAAACAAACTGCTGGTAGTCTTCGACCGAGAGGGAGCCTACCCAACTATCGAAGATCTGGATGACGTCCGCCCCGCCCTCGACCTGTTGCTGGCAATAGGGCACCAGGACGTCGACGAGCTTCTCCAACAGCGCTGCGAACGCACCCGGGTCGCGATACATCAAGCTCTTGGTCTCGATCCAGTTCCGCGAACCGCCGCCCTCGATCATGTAACTGGCCAGGGTGTACGGCGCGCCGCAGAATCCGATGAGTCCGAGCCGGTCTTGGAAGTGGGCGGCGACGCGTTGAAGGGCTTCGCCGACGTACCCTAATTCAGCAGCGCGATCAGTACGGAGACGATCAACATCCGCCGCCGTGCGGACCGGCGTACGTACCGCCGGTCCTTCGCCCGCCAGGAACTCGAAATCAAGTCCCATGGGGGCAAAGGGGAGCAAAAGGTCGGCGAAGATGATCGCTGCGTCGACATCGAGCTTTTCCGCGGCGGTGATCGTGACCTCAGCAGCGAGGGAGGGTGTTCGGCAGATCTCGAGCAGCGAGTGATGCCGCCGGACCGCCTGATACTCAGGCATATAGCGCCCGGCCTGGCGCAGGAACCATACCGGCGTCATATCTACCGGCTGTCGCAAGCAGGCTCGGACGAAGCGCTGCGCACCCGTCATGCGTACCGGTGCGGGGTGGGCGATTTGAGAGCTCTGCAGGCCGGAGCGAGCCGCAGGATCAGGGCCGGCAGTGGTTGAGATCGGCATTAACTCGGGGTCGGTCATGAGAGCTGCTGCGTGTGCGGCTACCTCCGCAAATGCACGGAAAGGCTGCTCTCCAAGTATACGGGGCCTGCCGGTAGAACAGGGCGCGCTTGCGACTGGGCCAGAGAACCCACCCACGCATCCGATTTCAGCGCCGTACAAGTTCGCGCAGGCAGTTCAAGGGCCTCGGTGCCACTCGCCCCCGCTTCTTGCGGACCCTTGGCAGGAGGAAGGGCCCGGCTTCTCCACAATCCACTTCAATTTCCGTTTCAATTTTCGGTCGCTCGCATTATCTTCATAGCAACCTTATCCGAATTGCGGGTTCCTCAGCAGACGCTAGTCTCCCTTGTCGTGCGAGCCGTTCGTGGCGTGGCAACTCCGTCGTTGCCCCTGAACATTTCAGCAGTAGCAATTCCAGAAAATCATTGCAGTCCGCACCGCGACGCGGACCCATTCCTATTTCGAGGCTGGTAGAGATGTCTTCAGGTCGAGATGTCTTCGCAACTTCGCTTCGGCTCTGCGCACTAGTGGCCGCCGTGGCAATCGTCGTTCCGAGCGGGGTGGCACAGCAGACGTTCGGTGGCATCACCGGCACTGTTACCGACAGCTCCGGAAGCGTGATCTCGGGCGTATCCATCAAGCTGGTGGAAGAGCACACAGGATTGACGCGTGAGGGCAAGACGAACGGGTCGGGTGAGTTTCTCTTCGCGGATCTGCCCATAGGCGAATATGTGCTGACATATACAAGCGAAGGGTTTGCGACGCAGAGACTCCCGCATATTGCCGTCCAGGGACAGCGTACCGCTACTCTCAATGTGCAGATGAAGGCAGGCGCTGCCAGCACAACTATCGAGGTGCAGGAGTCGCCGCTGATGAATGCCGTCGACACCACCAACGGCTACATCCTGGAGAAGGCTCAGATCGAATCCGTTCCGCTGCCGACCGGAAGTTTCACTGGCCTTGCCATCTTATCCCCAGGCGTCAATTCCGAGCTGACCGGCGGAACGGGTGCGAACACCGGGCTGGGCAACGCGCCCATCTGGGCCAATGGCCAGCGCGACACCAGCAATAGCTTCCTGTTGAACGGCGTGGATGCGAGCAATCTGTTCAACGGAAAGAGCACAAGCCAGGTCACGTCCGGGCGCGTTGTCTTGAATACTGGCGAGGGCAACAATGGCGCCGGCGGTGTGATTCAGAGCAGCGCGTCGGTCTACCTGGCAATCGGCCAGGCGTTGCCCACACCCGCCCCCGAGACACTGCAGGAGCTGCGGGTGAACGCGTCGATGTATGACGCGCAGCAGGGTGCCAGCAGCGGTGCGCACATCGACATGAGCACGAGCTCCGGTAGCAATGCAGTGCACGCCAGCGGCTATGTGAACCGCGGCACGGACGGCCTCAATGCTGCGCCATTCTTCTTTAAGCAGGATGCGAGCATTCCGGCCAACGAGAAGGTGCCACAACTCCATCGTTACACACTCGGTGGCACGGTTGGCGGCCCCATCATCAAGGACAAGCTCTTTGGATTCGTCGCCTATCAGCACATCCACGTGGCTGACCAGGAGATCGGCATCTCCCGCCTTACTGTTCCCGTCGGACTTTCCGACGACCGGAGTGCCGGCGGAATGGCGGCACTGGCAAACCAGAACTTCGGAACCAGCCTGACCGCGGGACAAATCAGCCCCGTCGCGCTCTTCCTCATGCAATCACCATCCTTGCCGGGTGAACCAGGGAAGTGGCTGATACCGAACGATCAAGGGAACACGCCGACGGCGGCAGATCCTTACAACGCCTCCATCCCGGGCACATCCCGTTTTGTGTCGGACCAGGCGGTCGCAGATCTGGACTGGAACGCAAGCGCCAAGGACAACATATCTGCGAAGTACTACTACCAGCACGATCCTACGGTCGCGCCCTATGCCTACTCGAATATTCCAGGCTTTACGGAACACCTGGATGCGGGAAGCCAGGTGCTTGCGCTGACCAACACGCTTCTGCTGAAACCGAACCTCAGCACGACACAGACGTTCGGCTTTGTGCGCGAGAAGGTCTACGGCGTGAACTCTCAGCCCTTTGGACCGGAACAGGCCGGCATCAATACGTTTGGCTCCGCCTACTTCCCAGGCATCGACATCGTAGACGTCCTGGGAAATGGCAACGCTGGCGGACAGAATCCAAGCGGCCTCTTTGATCAAGCGCTGAACGTTGGGCCGGGTGTTTCGCAAGGGCCGTTCACAGGCGCTTTCCAGAACCGCTGGATGCCCTCTGCGAATGCCATTTGGACGATGGGTAAGCACAATCTGACATTCGGCGGCAGCTACTCTTATACCCAGCTCAATGCTCGCAACGAGCGCACCAACAAAGGCATGATTGCGACGGAGAATTTTGCAGGGTTTCTCGCCGGCAACATCTCCTACCAAAACAATAACTACACCACGACGAGCTTTTTGCTGGGAGACGCAAACCGCTACTACCGAGCCAATCAGGTAGGGATGTATCTGCAGGATAAGTATCAAGTTCGTTCGAACCTAAGCCTGACATTCGGGCTGCGCTACGACTGGAACGGCGGGCTGACAGAGAAGGAGGGACGCATCACCAACTTCGACCCCTCCCGCTATCAGTTTGACGAGGGCGGTGGTCAGGTCATTTCCAACGGTTTCGTGGTCGCCGGCAACAACAAGCTGTTCCCCACCAAGGGAGTCAGCAGTACGACATTGACCGGTCGCCAATGGGGCATCGCGCCCCGCCTGGGCGGCGCATGGCAGCCGCAGGCGTTTGCCAGCAAGGTAGTGGTCCGTGCGGGCATGGGTCTGTATTACGACCGCGGTGAATTGTTTACTTACCTGTCGCCAGGCTACGCGGCCGGCGAGGTCACGGGCGGCCCCTTCGGCGTCACGCAGGCTCCGCCGTTCGTGAACGCTATCCAATGTCCTATCTCGCCGTCGTTCGTCTCGCTGTGCACTCCCGACGCTTCCGGCGGGTATACACTATCGAATCCGTGGGGTACTACTCCTGGCACAGCGCCGAGCGGTAATCCGGCGGATATTAGTAAGTATCTTCCGAGCGTTGCGAACATTCAGAGCGGAGCTCAGTTGTTCTCATTCGCCACCTATAACCGTGCGAATAAACTGCCTTACAGCATCAACTACACGTTTGATGTCCAGTGGCAGCCGCGCAACGATGTAGCGGTGGACATCGGGTACGTCGGAAATCTGGGACGTCACCAAGTCATTCCCGTGCCGTTCAATCAGGCAGGTATCGCTTCGCCGGGGAATCCGATTCATGGTCAGTCCTACACCTATGGCTACACGGTGCAACAGCCCAGCACTCCCGGGTTCCAGTACTACAACTCGAACCCCGCGAACCTGCCCGATGGTACGCCGTATCTCGCTACCTACGAGGGCGGCAACATCGATCTGCGCGTTCCCTACATCGGGTACTCGGCGGAGTCGGAGACATATACGGCAGCCGGTATCTCCGCCTACAATGCGCTCCAGACACATGTCGAAAAACGCATGTCGCGCGGTCTGCAGGTCGGCTTCTCCTACACCTACTCCCACGCATTAGACGAGCAGAGTGCGATCGGCCTTTTCTACAATGGCAATAACCCGAACAATCTGCGCGATGGCTACGCATCTGCTGATTTTGATCGCACGCACGTCATCAATTTCAATTACGTGTTCCAGATGCCGAAGGTGCTGAGCGACAGCTTGATGGCTTCCAAGGTGATCAACGGGTGGGCGCTGCAAGGTATCACCATCCTTCAGAGCGGGCAACCCTACTCTGTTGTTGACTTCTCCGGCGCGGTCGGTAGCATCTTTTATGGCGTCGCGGATGGAATCACGAATCCGATCGTGCCTCTGGCGCCTGGGTGCACACCTCAGAGGGCGAAGACCGGCGCTTCCGGCGCCTTTACCCAGGGCACGGGCAAGCCGGCCTTGTTAGCCTCTTGCTTTACGCTTCCATTGTTGTCGCCCGGAGACCTGAATGGCGGAATCCCGACCAACGATAGCTATGAGACGAATTTCACTAGTGGGCAGCGGAATATCTTCCGTCAGTCATGGCAGCGCCGCGCGGACGTGTCGCTTGTGAAGGATCTGGAGTTTAAGGAAAGGGTGAACGTACGCTATAGCTTCGACGTGTTCAACCTGACGGATACAACCAGCTTCGACATTCCCATCGACAACGTTACCCAAAACGGTGGCTACAACCCGTACCCGATTCAGGGCCAGCCAGCGGCAGCCACTGGTTGCGGGCAAGGTTCAAACACAACACCGAGCAGCTTCTTCAACTGTCCGACCGGCCTAGGTATCACGACGCACGCGATCAGCAGCCCGCGCCAGATCCAGATGTCTCTAAAGCTGCAGTTCTAGGATTACTGGCGCCGTGCAGGATCACACGGCAGGTACGAGGCTGAATGGCCTGGTTGTCCAGCCAGAGATCTGAGGTCACTTACCATAGGCGGATGAGTGCCGATTCAAGAATGATGGAACTGGGTGCCAAGACCAGTCTGGGACGCATGTGCGACGATCTTCATACGGACCGGGAAGATCCCGTTGTGGTCGCCAGACAAGCACTCGACCGTGCGAACGGCAACTCTGGTCGAAATACGTATCTCTGGCTGAGTAACGAACGCGCCATGCAGCGTGCCACAAATTTGGACTCGCTCTTCCCGGATCCATCCCTCCGGCCGGCTCTTTATGGGCTGCCGGTCTCAATTAAGGATTGCTTCGACCTGGCAGGCGCTGTGACTACCTGCGGCACTCGCTTCTACGCCCAGCACAATCCACTCGCAGGAGCCGACTCGGCCGTTGCACGGCGTCTGCTGGACCGTGGTGCTGTCATTCTCGGCAAGACGCACTTGCACCCCTTAGCCTATGGCATTACCGGCGAGAACCCTGACTATGGCGACTGCATGCAACCCGGCCGTCCGCAGCGACTGACAGGCGGATCCTCCAGTGGCGCCGTCGCGAGCGTGCTCGAAGGCTCGGCTGTCGCGGCGATCGGTACGGATACGGGCGGTTCGATTCGCGTGCCGGCTGCGCTCTGCGGCGTTGCCGGGTATCGTGCCTCTTACGGGGTGAGCCGCGAGCTGTGGGCCGGGGGCGCACATCTGGCTCCCTCGTTTGACACCATCGGTTGGCTTTACCGGGACCTTGAGGATGGTCCGTGGCTAGCCCGTACGCTGTTCGATCTGCCGAACGGCGACGCACCCTGGCAGCACCCGAGAGTGGCGGTCGCCGGGCCGGAGTTCCTGTTCGATTGCGAGCAGGCGGTGCTCGAAGGATACGAATCTGTTAAGTGCGAGATGGAGCGATTGGGAGCATCGCTTCAGGAGGCAGACGTCAGCTTTTGGCGCGAGTCGACGGAGATTTTTGCGCCAATCCAGGCGCATGAGGCGGCAGAGTTGCACGCCGGGCGCTTCGACGCCTTTGAGCCCGCGATTCGCGACCGTTTGGCATGGGGTGCGGACATCGCAGAGGCAGAGTTATCATCACTGCGAAACCGGCGGGCAGCCTTTTGTGCCCGAATGGATCAGCTCTTCAAGACATGCGAGCTGCTGGTCCTGCCGGCCGCACCCGTCACAGAGTTGCGAGCCGGAGCAGACCATTCCCAGACACGACAACGGTTGCTGCGATACACGACGCCCATCAGTCTGGCAGGACTGCCTACAGTGACTATTCTAGCTGCTGCTGGTGTAGATGCCGGAGCAGTCCAGGCTGCGGCCAGACAGGGAAGCGATGCAGCGCTGCTGGAGTGGAGCGCAAGAATGGGTCGCGCACGGCGGCTGCCCGAGGGAACGGGTTAGCCTCCCGACAATCATGGTACGTTCCGCAAAGAAGGATGCGCTCATGCCGACTCCTCACGTTCTCGCTTGCGATATGCCGACCGCGTGCAACGTCAGACTCCGCACACAATGACGCGTCTCTCGATCGAAGCCAACAGAACTGGATCCGTGCGCCAGCGTTTGGAGACATTCTTCGAATTCTCGCGTCTCCAGACGACATGGAAGACCGAGATCCTGGCCGGTTTCACTACCTTCATCACCATGGCGTACATCGTCCTGGTGAACCCCGCGATCCTTCAAGAAGCCGGCATGCCGCTCGCCTCGGTGACGGCGGCGACGTGCATCTCCGCTGCCATCGGCTGCCTGCTGATGGGTCTGCTCGCGAACTATCCGATCGCTCTCGCGCCCGGCATGGGGTTAAACGCGTACTTTACCTATTCCGTTGTGCGCGGGATGGGGGTGCCCTGGCAGACTGCGCTGGGAGCAGTGTTCTTGTCAGGGTTCGCGTTTCTGTTGTTGACTCTGCTGGGCCTACGCCAGCGAATCCTGCGCAGCATTCCGCACGAACTTACGGCTGCGATTGCGGCTGGCATAGGGCTCTTCATCGCGTTCATTGGACTACGAAACTGCGGGTTGGTCGTGTCCAACCCGGAGACATTGGTAAGGTTGGGCAACTTGCGATCTCCACAGACGGCGCTTGCATTGTTCGGGCTGCTTCTGGTCGCGGCGCTGGAAATGTGGCGGGTGCGCGGCTCCATCCTGCTTGGCATTCTCGGCACCACGGCCGGCGG
>JAOAPJ010000269.1 GCA_025462805.1 Acidobacteriaceae bacterium | reverse complement strand
CAATCAGCGCACAGCCGTTCTCCTTGCATGCCTTGGCCAGCCCGCTCACTACCTGCTCAATGACTTTGTTCTCCAGGCGTCCTGTCGCCAGGTAGTCCAGCATGAACAGCGGCTCGGCACCCTGCACAGCGATGTCATTCACGCAGTGGTTCACCAGGTCCTGACCGACGGTGTCATGCACGCCTAGCTGGAACGCAATCTTCAGCTTGGTACCGACTCCGTCCGCGCTCGACACCAGCACCGGGTCCTTGTAGCGCTTCAGGTTGGGCGCAAACAGCGCCCCGAAGCCGCCAATCCCACCGAGGACACTGCGATTGAAGGTCTGCTGCGCCAGCGCCTTGATCCGCTCCTTCGCCTGGTCGCCGCGCGTTATGTCGACGCCGGCATCGGCGTAGGTGACTTGTTTTCTCTTGGGTGGAGGCAACGGAACTCTTTCTCGACCGGCGATTACGGAAGCTTCAGTTTATCAGCGCCGTCCGCGCGAAATCCCGCCGCGCCCTGCGCTGCCTCGAAGCGCCGGAAGCGGCGTTCCAACTCCCACTGCTCCGCCGCCTTCGCGCTTCCATTCAGCAGCGCACCACACGCAACACCCGGCTCGCCAGCTGCCACCACATCCCCCGCACACACCGTCTCGATCTGCCTGTAGTCGTGATTGCGCCAAAGGCTCGTACCCGGCAGAAAGCTGTACTCGATGGAGTTGCGTGCCATCTCCTTCAGCTCCGGATAGGTCAGCCCGAAAGTGTCCGCCGCCAGCCAGTATTCGTGCGTCATGGTGATCCGCGACACGCCCTCATCATCGGTGGACAGCGCCGTGGGCACGCCATATTTGCGATAGAGCGGCAGCGGATGCTCCCTGCCCTTTACGCCAAGGATCACGTCATTGCTGGTCAGGTTGATCTCCGCCAGCACGTGCCGGTCCGCCATGATCTTCAGCAGGTCGAACGGACTGTCCTCATGCATCACGTCCACTCCGTGCCCGATCCGTTGTGCACCCGCCACCTCGACCGCCTGCCGTATATGGAAGCGCAGGCCCTCGGGCGTCACCAGCCCGGGCGCTAGCTCGCCCGCGTGCAGCGTCACCGGCACGTTCGGGTACAGTGGCCGCAGCGCCGCAATCATCTGCATGTGCAAGGTGTAGTTCGCCATCGAGTACTGGGCATCCTCTGGCTGCACCAGGTTGATCCCCACATAGTGCGGATGCGACGAACCGAGATCCCCGGCGGCCACCTCGAAGCCCAGCAGGATCTGCGCAAAGACCGCCGGTGGGGGCATGTTGCGCAAAACCTGGTAGAGATAGCGGACCTCCACGGTGCAGGCGGGCGGCGCTGGCTGCTGCTCATCGCACCGCTCCATCCGGCGGCGCACCTGCTCCGCCTCGTCCATCTGTTGGCGAATGGCCGCCGCCTGTTGCGCGAGGCCAGCATCCAGCAACTGCTGCCGCCAGGCCGCGTACCCCGTACCGGGCGCAACGGGCTTGGCCGCGCCAATCACTGCAAATGCCAGGTCCGGCGTGTTCATCAGCTCCAGGTATTGCTCGTTCTGCGCGGCGGCGCGTGCCGCCACCTCATCCACCCACTCCGGCTTGTGGCTCTCCGCCAGTCCGATGAAGTGGTCGAAGCTGGCGAAAAAGTGATCGTGCCCGCTGTCACCCGTGCTGGGTACGAATGACCGCATGGAAAATGAATCCACCAGCTTGTCATAGAGCGCCTGGTTCTGTGGCAGGCTGCTCGCCGCCACCGTCCCCGCGGCGCACGGCTCCGTAGCCAGCGCCACGCCCTTGCGCGCGAACGACAGCGTCTGTGTGTCGATGCAGATGTGGTCGGCCTCCGCATCGCGCAGCCAGGTCTCCGCATATACGGCGCCGGCCAGGTGATTGTGCAGGTCCCCGCCTTTTGGCATCTCAGACAGCCATGCCTCTAATGCCAGAGGGCCGGCCGCACGCGCCTGTTCCATCGCGGCCGCGGCCTGCTGCTCGCCCGGCCGGACAGGGCTCCGCGCAGGCGTCCGGCCCGCAGTACGCGTTTGTGCCATGGCGGAGATACCGGGCAACATGAGAAAACTCAGCAGAGTAAGCTGCGGGATGCGGGAGCGAAGACAGAGCATGCGCAATATGGCTCACAGTGCAGGGGGATTTTGGCAGCGGACAGCTTTCAGTGTAGGACAGACCCGGCTGCTGCTTGCCACCTTGTCTGCGGCCATCTTGTGCGCGCCTGCCCCGGCGCAGAACTGGCTGCAGCCTATCGAAGGCTTCGAGACCAGCCATGCTCCGCTGCATCTGCAGCAGCATGCCGAGCCCTTTAAGCCCTTCACCGTCGCCGGCGAATGCGGTGCCTTCGTCGGCCAGCAGGACGGTCAGTTCGAGGCCTGGCTCTTCCCCGTCAAGGTGCTCAGCCACATGCAGATCCAGGCGCGGGTCGAGGGATATGACGTCCCCATCGACGTGAATGAACACGCCTCTGAGATCGTCGTCGAGCCCGACCACACCACCATCACCTACGCGCATATCGCCTTCGCCCTGCACGAGACGTTCTTCGCTACGCAATGCGGTCCGCAGGACCCCAAGAAGCCAACCACCGGACTCATGGCCCTCTTCACGGTCGACAGCATCCGGCCCATCACCCTTACCTTCAGCTTCACGCCGCGTGTCGAACCCATGTGGCCGGCCCCGCAGTTTGGCGAGGTGAATGCCGAGTGGATCCCCCTCACCCCGAGGCCCTCCGAGCGGGAGGCCCAGAGCTCCCCCGGCTGGTACATGCTGCACACGGATTGGCCGGAGCTCGCCGCCGCCGTCGCCATGCCCGGCACGCTGCCCGGCATCCTGCCGCCCTACCAGGAGCGGCCCAAGTTCTACCCCACCCAGTTCATCCTGCACTTCGACCCGAAGAGCGATCGCGGCAAGGCGTATCCGCTGCTGATGGCCACGGGCCGCACCCGCGAGGCCGCCGAGTGGCACGCGCTGGAAGCCGCGCTTCGCCACCAAAACGAGCAGGTGCTGTCGCTCTACGAAGAGACCGCCGACTATTACGCGCATTTCTTCGACACCCGCATGACCGTCGACACGCCCGATCCGGCGTTCAATGATTACTTCCGCTGGGCGTCTGTCGCCATCAACCAGCTTCGCGTGCGCCATGGCGACGAGATGGGTCTGGTGGCCGGCTTCTACTCTTCCGGCGACTCGGCGCGCCCCGGGTTCGGGTGGTTCTTCGGCCGCGACTCGCTCTACACCCTCTACGCGATCGACAGTTACGGCGACTTCGCACTGGCACGTGCGGAGATGGACTTCCTCATCGCCCGTCAGCGCGCCGATGGCAAGATGCCGCATGAATACTCGCAGGCGGCCGATACGGTCGACTGGTCGTCGACCCCCTATGAATACGCAGCCGCCGACGCCACGCCGCTCTTTCTCATGGCGATGGAAGACTATGTTGACGCCAGCGGCGACACCGCATTCCTCACTCGCCATTGGGACGCGGTCGCCAAGGCGTGGGAGTTCGAGCGCACGCACGACAGCGACGGTGATGGCATCTACGACAACGCGCAGGGCACCGGCTGGGTGGAGAGCTGGATCCCGCGCATGCCCCGCCAGGAGATCTATCTCGCCCTGCTCGATCAGCAGGCCAGCGGCGCCATGGCACGGCTGAGCCAGCGCATGCAGAAGCCGGAGTTAGCCACGCAGGCCGCGGACCGCGCCAGTATGATCGCCTCAAAGATCCCGCAGGAATATCCGCAGCAGACCGGCATGTATCCCTTCAGCTACAACGCAAAAGACGGCCTGGATAATACCGCCACCATCTTTCCCTCCGTAGCCTGGTGGGACGGCCACGCAGGCCTGCCGCGCTCCGATGCGATGTTTGCGCGCTGGGCCTCCGACGAGTTCTCGA
>JAOAPJ010000264.1 GCA_025462805.1 Acidobacteriaceae bacterium | reverse complement strand
ACGGCGGTGCTGCTGCAGGAGAACCTGAACGTGCTGCAGGACAATGCCTGGGCGGGCAGCATCTGGGATCCGAAGACTGGCCGCAACCTCGACGAGTGGGATGTGAATACTGCGCACTTCGTCGAGCTAAGCAAGCACACCTGCACGCCGTACATTGCGGGCATGCCAGAGACGGGCGCGCCTGTGGTGACGCCGCATTGCGATAAAGAGGGCGGGGCTTCGCTGATCGTGTGGCCGGAGGCGCCGTCGGCACTGACCGAGCACGATTCGCGTTTTCGCGAGCTGATCCAGAGGATGACCACCGAGACAGGAGCGGCTGCGATTGTGGGCAACGCCGCGGCGGATGTGCGGCCGGGCCACGTCGATCTGTACAACGCGGCGAGCGTGTTCGCTCCGGACGGCGCACTGCTGGGGCGGTACGCGAAGATCCACCTGGTGCCATGGGGCGAGTACATCCCCTTCCAGAGCTTCTTCAGCTTCGCGCATGGGATCACGCACAATGCAGGACGGTTCACGCATGGCTGGCGGCGCAGCGTCTTCCGGCTGAAAGGTCATCACTACGGCATCTTCATCTGCTATGAGTCGATCTTTGCGGATGAGATACGGCAGTTCGTGGTGAACGGCGCCGAGGTGCTGGTGAATATCTCGGACGACGGATGGTATGGCGATACCAGCGCGCCGTGGCAGCACCTGAACATGGCACGCATGCGCGCGATCGAGAACCGGCGCTGGGTGCTGCGGGACACCAACACGGGCGTGACGACCGCGATTGATCCCTATGGCCGCCTGACGCAGAGCGCGCCGCGACACGTGTTCACGTCACTGGCGGTGCAGTATGGCGTTCGCGACGATCTGAGCTTCTACACCCGCTATGGCGATGTCTTTGCGCTGACGTGTGGGATACTTTCGATAGCGATGCTTGCCGGCTGTGTGCGACGGATGATTGACCGCAGGCGAGGGTCGTAAGTTTTCAAAACCAAGTCAGGTCAGGCTCCCATCCATGCTGGACGAACTGGAATTTGCCTACTCTCCCGTGCGCGATCGCGTACGCGACCTGCGGGAGTATCTTTGACGCGCCGCGACTGCGGGCGGACCTAAAGACAATTGAAGACAAGCTGGCGGACCCTGCGGTGTGGGGGAAGCCGGCGGAGTCGCAGGTGCTGATGCGGGATCGCAAGCGGCTGGAGGAGCAGCTCGCCTTCGATACCGCGCTGGAGCGCCGCATTAGCGATATCGATGCCTACTTCGACCTGGCGCGCGAAGGCGAGGCGGTGGAGCCGGAGCTGGAGCGCGAGATCAAGACGCTGGGCACCTATGCCGAGCAGCTTGAGACCAAGACCATGCTGGGCAGCGAGACCGATCCGCTGAACGCGATCGTGACGGTGCATCCGGGCGCGGGCGGGACGGAGAGCCAGGACTGGGCCGAGATGCTGATGCGGATGTATCTGCGGTGGGCGGAGCGCGAAGGCTTCAAGACGGAGATGAACGACTACCAGGATGGGGAAGAGGCGGGCATCAAGTCGGCTACTTTCAGCATCACGGGCGAGTCGGCCTACGGGCTGCTGTCGGGCGAGACGGGCGTGCACCGGCTGGTGCGCATCTCACCCTTCGACCAGGCGAAGCGGCGGCATACGTCGTTTGCCAGTGTGTTTGTGTCTCCGGAGATTGACGATTCGATTCAGATCGACATCAAGCCGGACGATATCCGCACCGATACCTATCGCAGCGGCGGAAAGGGCGGGCAGCACGTGAACACGACCGACTCGGCTGTCCGTATCACGCATATTCCGACCAACATTGTGGTGCAGTGCCAGAATGAGCGGTCGCAGCACAAGAACCGTGAGAAGGCGATGAAGATGCTGCGCTCGCGGCTGTACGAGTTCGAGCTGAACAAGAAGAAGGAAGCCAGCCGCAAGCTGGAGGATTCGAAGCTGGAGATCAACTTCGGGTCGCAGATTCGGAGTTACGTATTGCAGCCGTACCGGATCGCCAAGGACCACCGCACCAAGGTGGAGGTGGGCGACGTGGACAGCGTGCTGGACGGAGCGCTGGCCCCGTTCATTCGCGGCTATCTGCTGATGCGCCGGCAGGGCGGCATTCCTACGGGCGCAGGGGCGGCCGAGGATCTGGACGTGTGACGAACACCGACATGGGGACAGGAGAACGCGGGATGAATGAGCCGAAGCTGATCAGGACGATTCTGGAGACAGCAAAGACCATCGCCGTGGTGGGACTGTCAGACAAGCCGGGGCGGCCAAGCGTGAGCGTCGCCCGCTATCTGCAGCAGCATGGCTATCGCATCGTGCCGGTGAATCCGCAGGCGAAGAGCGAGACGATTCTGGGCGAGAGGGTCTATGGGTCGCTGGACGAGGCCTGTACTGTGGTGGGGAAGATCGATGTGGTGGATGTGTTTCGGGCTCCGGCCTACGTGCCGGAGGTGGTGAAGGACGTGATGCGGCTGAAGATCCCTTACCTGTGGCTGCAGGAGGGTGTGTGCCACGAAGAGGCCGCGGAGTGGGCTGAGGCGGACGGCATCGGCGTGGTGATGGACCGCTGCATCCTGAAGGAGCACGCCGCACTCTCGCGGCGCGTCTGAGCTGTAACAATCGGCCGGTGCAGGCGTCCTACAATGGACATGAATATGAGCTTCTGCGCGCCGCTCCGCCTGCTTCGTCGTTTTGCCTGCCTGCTGGCGGTGTGTGGCGCTTTCTGGGGCGCGCTGTTCGGCCCGCAGGTCTTTGCTGAGAGCAAGCCAGCGGCGTCTGTGGTGACCGCACCGCACCTGAAGGTATCGCTGGTGGCGGACAAGGCGACGCTGCCGGCTGATGCGGCGGGCACTCATGTCGGGCTGCTGTTCGATTTGCAGCCGGAGTGGCATATCTACTGGACCAACGCTGGCGACTCGGGCGAGCCGCCGGAAGTGAAGTGGACGCTGCCGGCGGGCGTGAGCGCCGGGCCGCTGCAATTTCCCGCGCCGAAGCGGCTGCCACTGGGGCCGCTGATGGACTTCGGCTACGAGACGCAGGTGTTGTTCCCGGCCGCGCTCAACGTTTCGGGTGACGGGGCGAAGAGTGGCCTGCCTATCGCAGCGGATGTTTCCTGGCTGGTGTGCCGGCTGGCTTGCGTGCCGGGCAAGGCGCACCTGGCGCTGACA
>JAOAPJ010000260.1 GCA_025462805.1 Acidobacteriaceae bacterium | reverse complement strand
ATTTCTTTACCGGCCTCGGCGCAGCGATGTTGATCGCCACCTACGACTACTGGGGCTACTACAACATCACCTACCTGGCGGGCGAGGTGCGCGATCCCGGACGCACACTGCCGCGAACCATCGTCGGATCGATCCTGATCATCGCGGCGCTTTACCTGCTGATGAACGTGGCTGTGCACGGCGTTATTCCGTGGCAGGAGTTCACGGCAACGGGCACCAGCGCGAGCCACACGGCGTTTGTGGCGGTGCTGCGGGGGCGGTCCTTCGGCCCGGCCTGGGCGAAGGTGGGCGCGTGCCTGGTGATCTGGACCGCATTCGGCTCGCTCTTCTCGCTACTGCTCGGCGCCTCGCGCGTACCTTGGGCGGCCGCAGCAGAGGGAAACTACTTCCGTCCGCTGGCGACGCTGCATCCGGAGGGAAGATTTCCGGCGCGGGTGCTGCTGCTGCTGGGCGGGATTGCGTGCGCCTGCTGTTTCTTCGACCTGCGGTCTATCATCTCCGCTCTGGTGGCATTCCGTATCGTGCTGCAGTTTCTCCTGCAGCAGGTGGGCGTCGTCGTGCTGCGGCGACGCCGGCCGGACCTGCCGCGGCCGTTCCGCATCTGGCTGTATCCGCTGCCCGTGATTGCGGCGACGCTCGGCTTTGTCTTCGTGCTGGCCTCACGTCCGAATGCGGAACGGGAGATCGTCGCCGCCCTGGTGGTCAGCCTTTCTGGGCTGGGGGTGTATCTCTGGCGGGCGCGGCGGGATGCGGCCTGGCCATTTTCGCGCGCCGCGGACTGATCTTCATGCGGTCGAACGCAAGCGCTCCGCATCCGGAGTGTGCCGAAAAGCGTACTGTAACCATGGGGTCAGGACGGACGTCTTAACCAGCTGGGCTTGCCCATGTGAGCAAGCCAGGGAGAGCCTCAATGCTGATTCGCAAGCCTGCCGATATCCCTTTGTCGGAGATCACCCCCAAAGCGGATTACCTGAACCGGCGGCAGTTAATGGCTGGCATCGTGGCAGCCGGTGCAGTGGCAGTGGCGGGCGAACGCATTGCCCGACTGGCAGCGCCGGGCTCCGCCTACGCAGCGACGAAGCTGCAGACGACGAAGAGTCCACTCTCAACTACGGGGGAGACGCTGACGTCGCTTCAGGACATCACCCATTACAACAACTTCTACGAGTTCGGTACGGACAAGAGCGACCCCGCACGGAACGCAGGCGCAATGCGCACGCGGCCGTGGTCAGTTCAGGTGAGCGGGCTGGTGAAGAAGAAGCAGACCCTCGACATCGATACGCTAATGAAGCTGCACCCGATGGAAGAGCGCGTCTATCGCTTCCGCTGCGTCGAGGGCTGGAGCATGGTGATCCCGTGGGCCGGCTACTCGCTCTCGGAGCTGATCAAACAATGCGATCCGCTGCCGAGCGCCAAGTATGTGCAATTCATCTCGCTTGCCGATCCGAAGCAGATGCCGCAGCTGGATCAGGTTGGGTTGACCATTCCGTTCCCATACTCTGAAGGGCTGCGAATGGACGAGGCGATGCACCCGCTGACGCTGCTGACCTTCGGACTCTATGGAGAGACTCTGCCCAACCAGGACGGCGCGCCGGTGCGCATCATCGTGCCCTGGAAGTATGGCTTCAAGTCGGCGAAGAGCATCGTGAAGATTCAGTTCACTGACAAGCAGCCGCCGACCACATGGAATCGGATGGCGTCGAACGAGTATGGCTTCTACTCCAATGTGAACCCGAGCGTGGATCATCCGCGCTGGAGCCAGAAGGCAGAGCGGCGCATCGGCGCGCCGCTGTTCAAGCAGCGCCAGCCCACGCTGCCGTTCAACGGATATGGCGATCAGGTGGCAAGCCTGTATAGCGGCATGGACCTGAAGAAGTACTTCTGAAAGAGGCATGCCCAACCGCCTCATCGTCGCGCTCAAGGTGCTGGTACACATCGCGTGCCTGGCGCCGTTTCTGCTGCTGGCGTGGCATACGTATCATGACCTGTCACACCCGGAGCTGCCCTCGCTGCTGGGGCCCGATCCGACGGCTACACTGTCGCACGGGACAGGGTTCCCGGCCATCCGCATCCTTGTGATCTCGCTCGCCATCACTCCGGTGCGCCGGTTGAGCAAACGGCTCGGCTGGCTGATTCGGTTTCGCCGGATGCTGGGACTGTATGCGTTTTTCTATGCAAGCCTTCACCTGGCTGTGTACCTGAAGCTTTATGCCAATCTCGAATGGCCGACGATAGTGGGTGACCTGACGAAGCGGCGCTATATCATCGCCGGCTTTTCTGCATGGCTGCTGCTGCTGCCGCTGGCGCTGACGTCGACCAAGTGGTCCATCGGCAGGCTGGGGAAGGGATGGCAGAAACTGCATCGGCTGGTGTACGTCGCCGCCTCTCTCGCCGTGGTGCACTACTGGTGGATTGTGAAGAAGGGTGTGCTCGAGCCATTGCCAATGACGATCCTGCTGACAGTGCTACTGCTGGCCCGTCCTGTGCGGTCGTGGATGGAGTCGAGGCGTCGACAGCGGGTGACGGCCGGCACCTGAGCGCGATTCAGGATTGGCTGCGTTCTAATTGCGGGCAGTTGTGTTGACGATCAGGTCGGTTACGTCGCCTCCGTGGAGGTCAAGCGCCTGACCGCCGCCGCCCGCATCGCCAGAGGTGCCGGTTACCTGCACGTTGAACTTGCCATCGGGGACTGCATTGAAGGTGAAGCTGCCATCTGCCGCAGTGAAGGCCGTGAGCAGGCCCGCGGGATCGCCCGACCTGAGCCGCATCTGCAATGCAACGTGCGGCACGGGGAGACCATCTGGCTGGGAGACGACGAAGCCGCTGACGCGGTGCATGCCGGCCGCGGGGATCTGGATATCCGCTCCGGAGACCTCGTCGCCAGTGTGAAGCTCCAGCTTCTTCGCGCTGCTGCGCTCGATGGTGTTGCCGTAGTAGACAGGGAAGCTGGATCGCGGCTCCGCGAAGATGGTGAATGTACCCTCATCCAGACCGGTCAGGCGAAACTGACCGCGGTCGTCGGTCTGCGCTGAGATGCCGAAGCCATTTGTGCCCGTGGGCAGCGCGAGCGGCGCGATCCGCATGCCGGGCGCGGGGGAGCCGTCGTCGTAACTGACCGTCCCGCTGATCGTGGCTCCGCGGTAGATCGTCACCTGCACGGTGGCAGTCTGGCCAGCGGTCACCGTCACTCGTGTCAACAGCGCATTCAAGCGGTCTCGATCGGCCGGGGTCAACTCCAGAACGTCGCGACCGGTGGCGCGCAATGGCTGCAAGTAGCCCGGCATCCTGACCTCTGCGTAGTAGTCTCCGGGCGCGACCCCCGTAATGCGGAACGAGCCATCGGGACCGGTGGTGGCGAAGCCGCTGCCGCCAGCGCCGCGCCCGCTCTGTAAATCAATGGGCCGAAGCACGACGTTGGCGAAGCGCGCCGGCTTCTGAGTGTCGGCGCAGTAGACATGACCCGTCACGGTAGCCGTCTCGCCGCTCTGGGCACGCGCGGCCAGGCCTGAGAGGCCAATCGTGATGACGCAAAGAAGAGAAGCGAGTTGCGGGCGGATGCGCATAGTGGAGCCCTGGTCTGCTGCTTCCTACTCGTCTTCTTGTATACCGCCGAAGAGGTCCGTCTCTCCTTTGAACCGCTCGGGGTCGCGGGCGGAGGCGAGCAGGTAATGCTCCTGGTGGCCGTACTTGTCGAACGCTTCCGCGGCGCGGTTCATGACGCCCTGGGTGTCGTGTGCTTCGAGCGCCCGCCGCTTCACCTGTTCCAGCCCGTCTAGCTCTAGGGTGAGAGAGGCCGGCGTACGCGGCGCGATGGCGGCCTCCTCCACGAACTTCGAAACCGTGAAGGTGGTTGAAGAGTAGTAGAGCTTCTGCGGCGTCCAGAGCGGAAGGCCGCGCTCGAACTGCTCAACGGCGAAGTTGCTGCGGCCGCTCCAGTGGAAGGCAGCGGTCGCAGCGAAGCTGGCGACGGTGTGATCGCGGTGCAGGTTGGCGCCACCGTCGCCGCCGAAGGTGATCACGATGTGCGGGCGAAGCTGGCGCATGCGTTCGACCAGACGCGTGGTCATCTCGAACAGATTCGCTCGAATCAACGCTCCATCCGGATATTGCCAGACCTCGTAGCGGGTGACGCCGAGGATCCTGCAGGACTGGGCTAGCTCTTGGAGACGTGCTGCGGCCAGTTCATCATCAGTGCGTGTGTCGCCGCGGTTGGAGGCAGCGCGACCTTCCGTCAGGCAGATCACGGTGGTAGCGGCACCGCGCTCATGCGCCATCAGAAGCGCGCCCCCGAAGGCACCGCTCTCATCGTCCGGGTGCGCTGTGATGCACATCAGGCGTAAGCCCAATCTGTTCTCCTCCGGTATCTGCTTCGATGGCATCCATGACGGTGGGGTAATCCCAGGGCAGGGAGCGCTGGGCCACCGGCCGGAAGCTGAAGCGATGCAGCGGTGTGGGTCCGTGCTCGGCCAGCGCCCGCTTATGTTCAGGCGTGGAGTAGCCCTTGTGCGAATGCAGTCCGTACTGCGGCCACCGCTCGTGATATTCGCACATGCGGCGGTCGCGGTAGACCTTGGCAATGACCGATGCGGCGGCGATGGAAAGCGAGAGTGAGTCGCCGTAGATGATGCTGGTCTGGGCGCAGGGATGATCGAGGCGCAGCGCGTCGATGAGCAGATGGTCGGGAGCGGTGGTGAGGCGCTGGACAGCGCGCAGCATGGCCAGCTTCGAAGCCTGATAGATGTTCACGCGATCAATGGTCTCGGCGTCCACCTCTTCGATCGAGAAACAGATGGCGCGTATCCGGACGATCTTGGCCAGGCGCTCGCGGTCTTGGGGCTCCAACTGCTTGGAATCGCGCAGTCCACGGATGCGGCAGTCGGCGGGCAGGATGACAGCGGCGGCCACAACCGGGCCGAAGAGTGCACCCCGGCCGACCTCGTCCACGCCGGCAATCGCGATTGCACCAGCGGCACGTGCCTCACGCTCGTAACGGAGTCCGCAGTGGAGCTTCCGGAGCATGCGCATCTTGCGCGTAGAAGGGGAGAGGGCGTCCTCGTCGAGGCGCTCGATCTCCTGCTCATCTATCAGCTTTGGCGGGGACATCTGCCCCAGTGTACTGCTGCGGGGTGACGGGGGCAGCGTGTGGAAGAGCAGGCGGGAGGAGTGGAGAAGGGGAAAGGCCCTGGGCAGCGCCACAGGGCCTTTCGCGATAGGTAGAGAGAGAGAGCTAGCTGCGCTCGACTTCCTTCAGGCGGGCAGCCTTGCCGCGCAGACCGCGGAGGTAGAAGAGCTTGGCGCGACGCACGCGCGCGGAGCGGACCTTCTCAACCTTGTCGACGACCTTGGAGTTCAGCGGGAAGATGCGCTCGACACCCTGGCCGAAGCTCATCTTGCGGACGGTAAAGGATCCCTGCGGGCCATGCTTCTTGGCAATGACGATGCCTTCGAACGCCTGCAGACGCTCCTTCTCACCTTCCTTGATCTTGACCTGCACGCGTACCGTATCGCCCGGGGCAAAGTCCGGAAGGTCCGTACGCTGAAGCTTCTCGGCAAGGCGCTGCATTACTGGATGAATAGACATGACATTTCCTGGGGTGAGTTCGAAGCCTTAGTGTACACAAACCCGGCCGGATCTGCACGCGGACCCGCACGAGTAGCGGGTCTGTGGAGCTACACTGCAATCCAGCGTATCGCAATGCGAATCATTACGGGCTTACTCGTCATCCTGATCGGCGCTGCGAGCGCTCTTGGGCAGCAGACTCCTCCGCCGGCGGCCCCGGTGTTTCACGCAGGCACGACTCTGGTGCTGGTGCCCGCGCTGGTGAGGAGCAAGTCCGACGAGCCGGTCTTCAATCTAAGGGCAGAGGACTTCCTGCTGACCGATGATGACGTTCCGCAGAGCCTGACGCTCGAGCAGGATACGGACCGGGAGCCGCTGGCGCTGGCGGTCGTGGTGCAGGTGGGCGGGGCCGGCGCGCGACATCTGGACGACTATCGCAACCTGCAGACGACCATTGAGGCGCTGATCGGCGATGTACAACACCGGCTGGCCGTGATCAGATTCGACAGCGAACCGCGACTGCTTGCGAACTTCACGTCACGGATGAACGGTGTCGGCGAGACACTGCACGACCTGGAGCCGGGTGACAGCGATGCAGCCATCTACGATGCGCTCCACTTCGCTGTGGAGCAGCTACAGAAGCAGCCGCCGGAGTACCGGCGCGCCATCCTGCTGATCAGCGAGACGGTGGATCATGGGAGCCATACAGCGCTGGAAGACGCCGTGCGCGCGGTCAGCGATACCAACACCATCATCTATAGCTTCGCGTTTTCGTCGAGCAAGTCCGCTGCTGGTCATGAGGCGTCCCGCATGGGCAACGATCCTGAACCGGGTCCACCGGGTGGGTGCTTTGCGAAGGATCCCAACGAGGATCCGGCAAAGCACAAGAAGGGTCTCGAAAAGACCTACGAGTGCCTCGGCCTGCTGGCCCCCCCGCCGCGTGCTGCGAAGATCGCGGCACTGGTAGCGATGACCAGCATGCGCCACAATGCACCAGAGACGGTATCGCAGCTAACGGGTGGCGAGTATTACGGCTTCAAAGACAAGCGGAGTCTGCAAAAGGCCATGCTGACGGTGTCGAACCATGTGCCGAACCGCTATGTGCTGAGCTTCCATCCCAGCGCTCCGCATCCCGGGCTGCACACGTTGAGACTGCGGCTGAAGGACGAGCCGAAGGTGGAGATTGCAGCGCGCAAGAGCTACTGGGCGCAGGGTGCAGCGGTACAGGACAGAACGGCACGGGAGACATCCGGGCAGGAGTAGCGCTAATCGTCTCTGCCCTGGTTGCCTCGAGCGCGAGCGAGGAAGGCGCGGTCGGTGGCACTGAGCGCCGCGCTGAGCAGCAGATCCGGACGGTTGCGCAGCGTCTTCAGCAGCGCCTGTTCGCGACGCCAGCGACGGATAGCGGCGTGGTCCCCGCCACAGAGCACCTCGGGGACGGCGAGGCCGCGGAACTCCGCGGGGCGGGTGTAGTGCGGGTAATCCAGGAGCCCACCGCTGCCGTGTGTGGAGCGCGGTGCCTCTCCTGCAGCCGGCTCCCGGCCGTCATCGGCAACGCCGAAGCTCTCATATGCGGATGATGCCTCATTGCCGAGCACGCCAGGCAGCAGCCGTGTGGTTGCGTCCATGATGACGGCCGCAGCGAGCTCACCGCCGGTGAGCACGTAGTCGCCGATGGAGAGCTCACGGTCGCAGTAGAGGGTGTTGATGCGCTCATCCACACCTTCGTAGCGCCCGCAGATAAGCACGATGCCATCCAGTTGCGCCAGCTCGCGTGCGACCGACTGGGTGAAGCGCTCGCCCTGAGCAGAGAGCAGGATGACGGACTGGCGGCTCAAAGCGCGCTCATTACGCGGCGCAAGCCCGAGTGATTCGAGGGCCGCGGCCAAGGGCTCCGGCTTCAGCACCATGCCCTCGCCTCCACCGAAGGGGCGATCATCAACGGTACGGTGACGATCCTGCGTGAAGTCGCGCAGGTCGTGCCGGGTGCAGGCAACGGTTCCGCTCTCGAGCGCGCGGCGCACCACGCCATGGGTGAGAAAGCCTTCGAAGAAGCCGGGGAAGATCGTCAGGATCTCAAAGCGCATGGCGCCTACTTCTCCTCGCCGCCGCGCTGCTGTGCCGCACGTTCTTGTTCCGTGAGCGGTGCATTGATCTCGATCAGGCCAGCTGGCAGGCGCATGCGAAGCAGTCGGGCGTTGAGATCGACGCCGACCAGGAAGGCCCTCGCGAATGGAATCAGCAACTCGTCCCCGCTCTGTTCAAGGACCAACATGTCTGCTGCGCCGCCCTCGCCCCGTGCTACGTCGAGCACCGGGCCTAGATCGGAAGCCGTGGTTTCGTCGTACACTCGGCAGCCGACCAGGTCGGCGATGTAGACCGCGTCCTCATCCAGAGGAGTGCGCTGCTGGCTGGGGATGGCGACGTGCCATCCTTTGTACTGGTCTGCGTCATTGATCGAGTCAATGCCTGCGAACTTCAGCACGATGCGGCCCTTGTGCCGCCAGTGCCGTTCGAGGTCTGCCTCGCGTGGTGGAGCCGCTTGTTGCGCGGGCAGGAGCCAGACGTGGGTGCGCTCGGCGAATCGTTCCGGGAAGTCGGTGAGGATGTCGGCGATGAGCTCGCCGTGGCGCCCCTGCGGGCGGAGGAGACGCGCGAGCAGGACGAAATCGCGGTCGCGATTCTCAGAGGTCATGAGAGAGGGTTGAACGCGATGGTCAGGCGGTCGTGGACTCGCTGCCGTCGGTGACGCCATCTTCGTACGCGTCTTCGTCTTCGCCCTCGTCCTCATCATCTTCGATGATGTCGAGTTCATACCGCAGGTGTTGGACCTGACCGAGAGCCGAGAGGATGGTGCGCATGGAGCGCACGGTGCGTCCCTGCTTGCCGATGACCTTGCCGACGTCATTTGGAGCAACACGCATTTCGATCACGGAGACGTCTTCCCCCTCCTCACCCTCAACCGCCTCCACCAAGACCTCATCGGGATGATCGACCAGGGCGCGGGCGATCTGCGTGATCAGCTCTTCGGCGGCGTCCAGCTTCTCGTCGTGGGTCATGAAGCTCCAAAATTGCGAGGGGAAGAGGAGACGTTCCGCAGTGCCGGCGGAACGCGTGCGTGCGGCTAGGCCGCTGGTGTCGCCGCCGGAGCTTCCTGGTAGTTCTTCAGCAGCTTGGCGACCCGCTCGGAGAGCTGTGCGCCGTTGCGCGTCCAGTGCTCGATGCGGTCCTTCTTCAGAAGCACTGTGGCAGGGTTGGTGCGCGGGTTGTAGGTGCCCACCACTTCGATGGAACGGCCATTGCGAGCGCGATCCTTCTCGATCACGACCACACGGTAGTACGGCTGCTTGCGGGCGCCGAAGCGCGCCAAACGAATCATCAGCACAGGGTTTTGTTCCTTTCAGCAAATCCTTCGATGTCTCGGGATGGTTGCAGCGGCCGGATGACTGCGGGTCAACGGCGGCAGCACGGGCAGCGATGGCGCCCGCACGACTCCCAACCCATCAAGTATGGCGGAATCAGGT
>JAOAPJ010000259.1 GCA_025462805.1 Acidobacteriaceae bacterium | reverse complement strand
GTGCGCAGGAACTCGAATCCGTTCTTCTCCCCAAGATCGAAATCGAGGAGCACAACGTGCACTTTACCCTCTTTGAGCACCTCGAGCGCCGCATCTGTCGATGGAGAGCTCCCGACGAGTTCCAGAGCAGTATCCGCTTCCAGCAACCTCGCCAAACCCTCACGAAAAAGGGTGTGGTCATCAATGAGCAAGAGTCTGATCTTTGCTTCCATGGGCCGCCCTGCCACTACTGACTATAGCCGCGAGTTCGACTACAAATGTGGCCCCGGAGATGGCCGGTTCGCATCGCAAGTCGCCGCTGAACGAGCGCAGGAGCGCCCGCGAAAGGTAGAGCCCCAACCCAGAGGCCTTGGCATTCTGCTGAAAAGGCCGAAACAGAAGTTCGGGATTTTCGATTCCCACTCCGTTATCAGACACATGTATCAGCACGCGTTGCTGTACCACCTCAGCCGAAATGCGCACTCGACGGTCAGGCTGTTCAATCAATGCCCGCTCGCT
This sequence comes from Acidobacteriaceae bacterium, assembly GCA_025462805.1. The sequence goes on along the minus strand of JAOAPJ010000259.1, from coordinate 6,734 downwards.
GTTCTTGATCAGATTGAGGAAGACCTGCATTAGGCTATGCGGATCCGCCCACGCAGCAGGAAGGTCAGAAGGGATGTCCCACTCCACTGCGATCTCCTTCTCTCGAAAGGATGGGCCATTCACGATCCTCAATTCATCGAAGAACGACTGCAGATCCACTGCGGCCGCTTGATCTCCCGTGTGACGCAACTCCATCGCCGCAATACGTTCCAGGGCGATGATGAGAGAACCCAAGGCCTCGAAGTCTCTGTTCTGTGACAGGACGCCGCTTCTTGATAGATTCTCGTGGACGAGCGCGATGGCGCCGCAGATGTTGCGAATCTCGTGGCTGACGGCGCTGACAAGAATCCTCGATCCGGCGAGTAACTGATGCAGGCCCTCCTCTTCCCGATCGCGAAGTTCTTCGGAGGCGTCGACCACCATTGCGGCAAGCCGAGGCCCCATCGACGTCCGATATGTTGAAAACCAGACATCTGCCATGAAGATCTCCCCATCCCGCCGATAAGCTGTGCACCGCATCACGGTTCTGAACGACTGCCGTCCCGTGCGTGGGTCGGGCAGGTTTGCGAGACAAGGCAGGTAAGGATGGATCGGCTGGCCAGCAAGGCTCTCTGCTGAGACTCCGAAGAGGCGATGGGCTGCGTCATTCGCCAGCAGCACTTCGCCATTCACATCGCTGGTCAGAATAGCGACAGGACTGCTCTCTACCAGGATTCTCAACTGGTCCTCGGCGTCTCTTCGCGCCTGATTCTCATGCTCGAGTTGCGAAACGTGAGCGACGGCGGCCCGGCGGCTCGCTCCTACCTCATGAGCGAACAGGCCAACGCCTGTGAAGGCAGCAATGTAGAGCACATCTCGCGGCAGTCCGGATTGTAGAGTCCAGGGCACACCATCGAAGAGTTCCGCGAGCATGGCGCACAGAACGCCAATGCCCGCCACCTGCTTTCGATCCAGAACCCGGCTCGCTAGGACGATCGGGAGCAGGTAGAGAAAGCCGACCGGCACTTCTGCACTGACTCTCCAGTCAGTGACTGCGATGAGAGCGATCAATGCGAAAACCACAAGGAGAACGGTGCGCCAGTACGTGCGGAGAACTCCGTAGGCCATGATCAATCCGTCAGAGAAGTGCCCGCTTCTAGCGTATCGGCAGACTCCGGCAAATGATCCGATGAGGCTAAAAGATAGCCCTTTAGTATCCTAAGGATACTCTCGCCTGCTCGGAGGAAGCCTCCTGCATCAACTAGACTGGAGAGGTCCATACTCTGGCGCAAATCCGGTCAAGAACCTCAGTCGATCGCAAGTGAGGCTCAGGCAGCGCGTCGATCTGGCGAACGGCACGTTTACAAAGTTCCTTATGCACGCCCGTTGGCTCTTCTGGAGATTTCACCATTCGGACCCAGACACTCGTGATTCGCGGAACGGTTTGGGCCGCATCTTCCCTTGCGCTGATGTGCGTCCTGATCCTACCCGGTTGCAAGAAAGACGCTCCTGACCCCGCCGCAGAAGCTCCGCCTCCAATCTCGGTGGAGCACACGGATGACGTCAACACGATCGCCGTCGATAAGCCTGAACGCTTCCCTCTGGTTGCAGCGGTCGCACGGGAAGCAACCTCCACGCTGAACGTGACAGGTACGGTCAACCCGGATGTGTCGCGAGAGATTCCCGTCGTTTCGATCGCCTCAGGGCGTGTCGTGGCGGTTCATGTGCGTCTCGGTGATTACGTGAAGAAGGGTCAGCTGGTGATGGAGGTGCAGAGCACGGATGTCACCAACGGGTTCAATCAGTACTTGCGGGCCGTGAATGATGAGCACCTGGCCAACACACAGTTGGAGCGTTCCAAGATCCTCTTTGACAAGGGCGCTGTCGCGAAGAGTCAGTTAGAGATTGCGCAGGATGGCGAGGACGACGCAAAGGCAAACCGGGTCGCCGCGGAGGAACAACTACGGGTGCTGGGGGTGGATAAGAACCACCCGGGTGCTACGACGAAGGTGTACTCACCCGCATCCGGCTTTATCATCCAGCAGAATGTGACGGAAGCAGGGGCGGCGGGCGTTGCCTTGGCAGGTTCATCGATCGCATTCACCATCGCCGATCTCTCACACGTCTGGGTCATCTGTGACGTGTACGAGAACGACCTGCCCACGGTTCACCTTGGGCAGACGGCTGAGATCCGGCTGAACGCGTATCCCGACCGGGTGGTTACCGGTACGATCGGCGACATAGGCGCGGTACTTGATCCACAAATCCGTACTGCCAAGGTTCGCATACAAGTAGACAACCCAGCCACCCTGATGCGCATTGGAATGTTCGCGACCGCCACGTTCCACGGCAAGAAGCCGGAGCTGCGCACGGTTGTCCCGGCCTCCGCCGTGCTGCATCTGCATGATCGTGATTGGGTGTATGTGCCGGCCGGCGATAGCAAGTTTCGCCGAATCGGCGTCCAGGGCGGCCCGATACTGCCCAACCGGCAGCAGGAGATCAGCGCAGGGCTCAATCCGGGTCAGCAAGTGGTAGCGAACGCCCTCGAACTTCAAAACTCGACGGGGCAGTAATGATTCGTAGACTCGTCGATTTTGCGCTCGACAATCGTTGGCTTGTCCTTGGCGCCGCAATCCTGCTCTTCGCCTGGGGTGTCGTCTCCTTTCACAATCTTCCCGTAGAGGCCTATCCGGACGTAGCCAATAACTACGTTGAGGTGATCACGCAGTGGCCTGGCCGCGCGGCAGAGGAGATCGAACAGCAAGTCTCTATCCCCATCGAGAACCAAATGGCGGGAATCCCGCACTTGGAACATCTGCGTTCCTTTTCGCTTGCGGGGCTTTCCGACGTCAAGATGATCTTCGACGAGACCTCCGTGAACGACTGGAATCGGGAAAAGGTTCTCGAACGTCTTACTCAGGTCTCCCTGCCGGCTGGGTTGCAGCCGCAGATCGGCACTGATTACAGCCCGGTCGGGCAGATCATGTTCTACAGGGTAGTAAGCGCAAATCCCCAGTACGACAACATGGAGTTGAAGTCGCTCGAGGACTGGACTCTGCAGAAGCAGTTCAAGTCTGTGCCAGGCGTGGTGGATGTCTCCAGTTTTGGCGGCATGACACGGGAGTACCAGGTCCGGCTCGACCCCAACAAGCTTGTCTCCTACGGGCTCAGCATTGGGCAGGTTGAGCAGCAGCTCGCCGCGAACAATACCAATGCCGGGGGCGAGTTCATTGAAGAGGGACAGCAGCAGATCAACGTTCGCGAGGTTGGTCTCATCACCAGTGTCGCCGACATTGAGAACATAGTCATTAAGACCCAGACAGGCACTGCGCTTCACATCAGGGACATCGCGGTCGTGGCGCAGGGGCCGAAGATTCGCCTAGGCCAAATGGGCTATGCCATTCACCGTCTGGACCGGAAGATCGCTGATCATGACGACATGATCGGCGGGATTGTACTTCTGCAGAAGGGCGATGATTCGGACAAGGTGTTGGATGGCGTTCACGCAAAGATAGAGGAGCTCAATTCACGTATCCTCCCTCCGGGCGTGAAGGTCGTACCGTATTTGGATCGCAGCGACCTATTGCGTTATACGACCCACACGGTGCTGCACAACCTTACCGAAGGCATCATCCTGGTTGTCATCATCCTGTTCTTCTTCCTCGGGAACGTTCGTGGGGCCCTGATCGTATCGATCACCATTCCCTTTGCCCTGCTTTTCGCTTCCATCTGCCTCGATCTGCGGCACATTCCCGCGAACCTGCTCTCCTTGGGCGCGCTGGACTTCGGCATGGTCGTCGACGGCGCAGTGGTGATGGTGGAGAACATCGTCCGCCATCTGAACCGCCGCAACGGTCGCAATGTCAGTGTGAAGGAGCAGATTCGCGAAGCGGCGCATGAGGTCCAGCGTCCTGTCTTCTATGCAATTGGCATCATCATTACGGCCTACCTGCCGATCTTCACATTGCAGGCGGTGGAAGGCCGGCTCTTCCGGCCGATGGCATGGACCGTCGCATTCGCTCTGCTGGGAGCGCTTCTCTTCTCCATCGTCCTCGCGCCTGTGCTCTCTGGATTCCTCTTCGCCAGAGGCGCAAAGGAATGGCACAACCCGATCATGGATTGGATCACCGCGGGCTATCGCCGTGCGGCGATGTGGGCAATCGAGCACCGCTACGTCACCGTAGGCGGAGCAGTCCTCGCACTCTGCCTGACCGCCTTCCTGGCCTTCAGCGGCGTCATCGGTTCGGAGTTCCTGCCCCATCTCGATGAGGGCGCGATCTGGGTTCGTGGGACGCTTGCGCCGAGCACGGGTCCGACTGAGGGGGTCGCGGTGATGAATCAGGCCCGAGTTCTCCTATCCACCTTCCCCGAAGTGACACAGGTCGTGAGCCAGGTCGGCAGGCCGGACAATGGGACAGACACCACCGGATTCTTCAACACAGAATATTTTGTCGACCTGAAAGCCAAGGCCGACTGGCGCCCCGCCTTTCATCAGAACAAGGAAGAACTGATCACGGCCATGGATCGCGAGCTGGAGAAGATGCCAGGAGTCATCTGGAATTTTTCCCAGCCGATCTCCGACAACGTAGAGGAAGCAGTCAGCGGCGTAAAGGGTGAGTTGGCCGTCAAACTCTACGGCGACGACCTAAAAACGTTGGAAACGATTGGAGATCGAGTCGCAGGGGTCATGAATCAGGTCCGTGGCGTGGCTGACCTCGGCCTCTTCCGCATCATCGGCCAGCCCAATCTCAATTATTCCGTCAATCGGCTGGCCGCTGCCCGCTACGGAATCAACGTGGCTGATGTGCAGGATGCTATCCAAACCGCAGTGGGCGGGGGAGCGGTAAGCCAGGTCTTGCGCGGGGAGGCACGTTATGACCTCGTGGTCCGTTATCTGCCGCAGTACCGGGACACCGCAGAGGCCATCAACAATATCCGCCTGCTTGCACCGTCCGGCGAGCGTGTGTCGCTTGCTCAGTTGACCACTGTGAAGACTGAGGACGGCGCCGAAGAGATCTATCGTGAGGCAGGCCAGCGCTATGTCGCGATCAAGTACAGTGTTCGCGGCCGCGACCTGGGCAGCACAGTAGAAGAAGCGATTGAGAAGGTAAACACACAAATCAAACTGCCGCCCGGCTACAAGTTCAATTGGGCTGGAGAGTACGAGAGCCAAAAGCGGTCTTCGAAACGGCTGATGCTCGTTCTTCCCATCACGCTGATTCTGATCTTCACCATCCTCTACACGATGTTTCGGTCCGGAAAGTGGGCGATGCTCATTCTCGGCAACGTAGCGATGGCTCCCCTGGGGGGCATGCTCGCCTTGCTGATGACACACACCAACTTCAGCGTCTCCTCCGGAGTGGGCTTCCTAGCGCTGTTCGGTGTCTCTGTTCAGACCGGCGTCATCATGCTGGAGTACATCAACCAACTGCGAGTTCGCGGCCGGTCGATCGAAGAATCAGCCGTAGAAGGTGCTGTGCTGCGGCTTCGTCCCATCATGATGACGATGCTTGTCGCGACTTTAGGATTGCTGCCCGCAGCGACCTCTCACGGCATTGGCTCAGATTCGCAGAGACCCTTCGCCATCGTCATTGTTGGTGGCCTGATCGCCGCACTGGCCATCAACGTTTTCCTGCTCCCGACCCTTTACGTCTGGATTGCCCGCGAGGGTGACATCCTCCCAAGTCCAGAGACGGAGTTTGAGAACTGATGAGACTCCTCCCACTCCTTGACGGAAGATACGCTCCGCGCGGCTTCGGGCGCCGGACGCCTGATCTCGCGACTGGGATCAGCCCGTTTGTTCTCTGGCGATTCACCGTCCTGCTGTTCGCCTTCCTGATTGGAACTTCGGCGGTGTGGGGACAGCAGGCGCAATCGGTCCCCCTCACCCTTCCGGAGGTGCTGAACCAGGCCCGACAGACGAATCCAAGTTTGCTCGCTGCGCGCCAGAACCTGCTCTCCGTTCAGGCTCAGGAGATTCAGGCTGGAGTGCGTCAAAACCCGAACTTCGCTCTGGTTGGGAGCAACGTCAGCCTTCCGGCACAAGGAGCATCCAACCCGTATGCCTACAGCGCGCAACTGTCGCGGCTGTTTGAGCGAGGCCAGAAACGACGTTGGCGACTGGACGTCGCTCGCTCCACCACCGATCAGACAAGGGACCAGTACGCACTGCAGGAGCAGCAAGTAGTGCTCTCCGTCAAGCAGGCTTTTACCGCGATGCTGCTGGCCAAAGAGGCTCTGAAGCTGGCACGGGATAACCTGCGCGACTTCCGTCGCGACCTGGAGATTAACAAGGCTCGTTTTGATGCGGGCGATATCGCCAAACTCGATTACGAGCGGCTCGACTTACAACTGGCCCAATTCGAGACCGACGAGACCACGGCAGAACAGAATCTGCAGCAGAGCAGCGACCAGCTCCAAACCCTGATCGGGTACGAGCATGTGAGTCGGACCTTCGACATCCTCGGAGACATACTCCCGCCGCCGATCAAGACCACGTTAGACGATCTGCAGCAGCGCGCACTTGCGGCTCGACCGGACCACAAGGCTGCATTGGATGGCATTCGTGTCGCAGATTCCAATGTCAAGCTGGCGTACGCGGAAGGGACGACCGACCCCACGCTTGAGGGGGAATACGATCGGTCGGGCACGTTTAATTCGGCAGGGTTCAGCATCAGTATTCCCTTACGAATCTTCGATCGCAATCAGGGAAATAAGGCGACCAGCAAATACCAGGCACAAGCCAGCAGGTTCAC
>JAOAPJ010000396.1 GCA_025462805.1 Acidobacteriaceae bacterium | reverse complement strand
CCGTTTGTCATCGTGGCAGCAGGGTTCCGCCAGCGGCTGGATCGTGCTCGTTGGCTGGTGGCTTTCAGCGCGCTTGTGTCGCAGATGATCGACACAGTTGCAGATGCCAGCGCCGCCGGACAGCGGTTCACCCACTGGACTCTTTTTGAAATCGTCAACCGGCAGCTTTTTACTGTGCAGGGTATCGTCTTTCGAGCCAGGCACCTGGCCGCGATCGTGCTGTTTCTTTCTATTCTCTATGCCGTATACAGGTACACCACCGAACAGCAGGCGCGGCAGCTTCTGCTGGAGCGTGAGATGCACAGCGCCTGGGAGATCCAACGCGTCTTGATTCCGGATACGCTCCCGTCGCTGGAGGGCTTCGCAGTTACCAGTGCGTATCGGCCGGCACTGGAAGTGGGTGGAGACTTCTTCCAGATCATTCCTGAGGAGGAAGGCTCAACGATTGTGGCGCTCGGTGATGTGAGTGGCAAAGGGATGAAGGCCGCGATGAACGTATCGCTGATCGTTGGGGTCCTGCGCTCTATGTCAGGCAGTCGTTTTAGTCCAGGGCAGATGCTGGAAGGGCTGAATCGCTGCCTGTGTGGGCGGCTCCAGGGTGGCTTCGCCACGACCATCATTTTGCGTCTTGAGCCGGGCGGCAACGTCACGCTGGCGAACGCTGGTCATCTGCCGCCGTTTCTCAATGAAATGGAGGTGGAGATGGAGGGCTCCTTACCTCTCGGAATACTGACACCCGCGACTTACAGCGAGATATGCATACATCTCGAAACGGGAGACCAGCTCAGCCTCTACACGGATGGAATTGTGGAGGCGCGCGGTGAGACGGGGGAACTCTACGGCTTTGACCGCCTGCGGACACTATTCGCAACGCGGCCATCTGCAGGGCAGGCGACGGAAGCCGCGATCGCCTTCGGTCAAGATGACGACATCACGGTAGTGACACTCACCCGTCTGGAAGCGGGCGAAGAGCCCACTACCTCGCTGACAACGTCAGTCCTCGAGCCTGCGGCGGCCCAGTAAAGTCTCACGCACCGCTGCAAAGCTCGAGCGTGTGTGGGCTACCCCTCACATTTCAGCTACTTCAATGCGCGACCCCGATTGTGATCGAGGCACTTCCTGCCGAGTAGTTCGTGCTCCCGCTGTAATTGGCGCTGATGGTATGACTCCCGTTGGAGAGTGTCGCTGCGGCGACTGTTGTGGCGGCGGTCCCGGAAGCACTCACCGGCACCGTATTGAGCGCTGTATTTCCATCGTAGAAGGTAACGCTACCAAGCTGGTTTGGCGGTCCGGCGCTCCAGGATTGGATCGCCGCCGTGAACGTGATATTGCCTCCGGTCAGATACCAGATCGAAGGAGTCAACTGGACAACCACAGGGGCCTTGGCTACGGTGAAGCTTTCACTCACTTGGGTTGCAGCCGCATAGTTTGTCTGTGCGGCATAGTTGATGAGCACGCTGTGCGTGCCGACCGGCGGACGTGGCAGGATGAACTGGACGGTGCCATTCTGAAGCGGCAGGCTCACGGCGGACGCGCCGTCATATTTGTAGGTGATGACTCCTTGCGGAGAGCCGGCAGTTGAACTTGTGAAGACGCCGCAATGGTAGTCGGCGCCATACGGGAAGTTTGCGTTCCAGCATGCGGCGGTGAGATTGACCGGGACCTGATTCACTGTGAGTGTGACAGGGGCTGAGGTGCCGCCGAGATTGAAGGCGTCTCCGGAATAGACGGCGGTTAGCGGATGGACGCCTGCCGCCAGCCCCTGAATGTAAGGATAGGCCGCACCATTTCCTTGCAGCCGCGAGGTCTGAATCAGGGTGGTGCCGTCAAAGAGCTGCACGGAGCCGGTAGGAACATGGCCCTGCGTTGGAGCAACGCTGATGACGACATTGGTTCCCAGAGGGAAGGTGACGGTCGACTTGGCCAGCGTGATCTGGATCGCCGAGTCGTAGGCGGTGACTACATAGTGGACTGATGCGGACGATGTGTTGCCGGCCGCATCAGTCACATTGACGGTGTAGGTCTTTGGGCCCGGCGTGGACATATCCGCCTGGCTGATCAGGCTATGGAGGGTGCCTGTATTCAGCACCGGACTGTTAGGCGAGAAAGTGGAGCTGCCGCAGCTTACGACGCCCGAACGATCATCGGTACAGCTATAGGTTGCGGTAACGGGCTGACCGACTGCGTAGGAACCGAGGCTATTCGGTGCCGGAGAGAGCACCGGACCAGCCGAAACCGCTGGAGCAACGGTGTCCACATTGATGGGGAACGTGTAGTAAGTGGTGGACCAGCTGCCGCCTGCATCCTGGCTGAACTTGAGCTCCTCGGTTCCGGCGCAATCCTGGGCGAAGTAGTGCAGCAGGTAATTGCCGTCGGACAGGCCGCTCAGCGTCTGCGGCGTGGTCGTGAAGACAGTGGCCGGGGGGTCAAGCGGGTTTGCTGGAGCTGGGCACGGGATCGTGTTTTGGACGACAGTATCGCTGGAGGCCGGCGCCGCTGGCGTGGGCAGGTTGTCCGCACCCGAGATGCCGTAGGTGATGCTCTGAATTGGTGATGGAACAAACGCTGCTGATCCTGGGAGATTGGTGCCTGCGAGGACGGGTGGTTGGCTGGAGAGCGTCACGTTTGCAGTCGAGGTGTTGATCCAACCAGCAGGGTGCTGACCCGCCACCGCGACTATGGTGAGATCTTCAGGAACCTGCGTCACCGGGACGAAGGTTGAGTTGGGATGCGACGTGAGAGCAAGCGCGACATACAGTCCAGGACCACTGAAGCTGGAGAGTAAGTTTTGCGGGCACGGCAGATTCTGCAAGTTGGCGTTTGGATCGAACGTACAGGGGCCGCCCGCCCATTTCTCGCTGGCCATGAGGAAGCCCACTCCCTGATGAAACGTTGGGCCATTGGGCGTGGGGATGTCGGGCAAGGTGAAGGGGGGACCATCAAAGGTGTCTTTGAAGACCTCGTTCGGTAAAGAGGAAACCGGGCACTGGGCGCCGCTCGCCTGTGAGCCGGTACCTACCGTGCACGTCAGCGTGAACAGCTTGCAAGCGGGCTGTCCGTTGACGAGTTCGCCGGTGTGAATCAGGCAACTGGAGGTGGCGAAGGAGGTGTTCGGCACGAGCGTTTGCTGGAACATGCTCGGATCAATCGGCAGATCTGTAGTGGCCGGGATGGTGCCAGGTGTGGTGGACAGGCTACCCGCCGTTTGGGCCTTGGAGAGGTCATAGGTAAATTGGACTTGCTGATTCGCTGTCGGATTGAACGGGAAGCTCTGCGTCAGCTGGGCGGGTGTCGGCATATCCGTGATGGGATTACCGGTAATCGTGGCCGGCCCGGTCACTCCATTTTGCGAACAACTGGTGTTGAGGTAGAGGGTCGAACTGGCGAGAAACCCTCCAAAATCGAGCAGCTCGATTTTGACCTGCACCGGCCCCGACGAAAGTTGGCCGCTGATATCGATGGGCGCAACGCCGCCGGTCGCGACGAAGGTATCGGGATTCTGCCCGTTGAGCTGCCCGCCGCTCGCAGGCCCCTGGTAGCTTGAGGTGAAACAGTTCCGCAACGTGAGGTCGGACGAATTGTCCCCTACTCCGCCGCGGCATACGTTGACCGCACCGCCAGTGGTCGTGACGTCAAGGTTGGTGTCGACGAGGACATTTCCCGTGCTGTCCGCGGTCGATGAGAGCACGGCAGTGATCGGAGACGCGCTGCAATCCAGGTTGAGCGTCGCGCTATTGAACGCGAACGGAGATCCATACGTGGCGCCACTCGGCGAGAGTCGCACGTTGACCGGGTCAAACAGGCGAATCGAGTTCTGGGCGAGTGTTCCCGGAACAACAGAGGCGGCGCACACGGCAATGCAACCGTAGCGCAAGAAGGATGCTTTTCTCATTGTCAGCAAGGTAGTTAATCTCCATAGCTATCCCCAAGCCGGATCTTGCCGATCACGGCGATAGCTGCCGAACTGTGGCCGGGCTCGAAGACAGCTTCGGCTTGTGCAGGGGGATTTACTGCCTTCCAGTGAGGGGTAAGGAAGGACCAAAACAGCAAGTGGCTCGGAGGACGATGCGATCCTAATAAGGCGGCCGCGTTGATGTCAAATGAATCTATCCGTTAGTTAAAGCGCGATCCGAGATGGACTCCTCAGCAAGAGGAAACCAGTCCCACCGTGAGCGCCAAAAGAACTTCACTGACATGTGGATCCCGGCGAGCTAAGATAGGCCACCACCTCATGTCCACATCCGCGCATCCCGCCAGCCACACTCTGATTGAGGCCGACCTCGTGGATCTGCAGCAGCAGGTCGCGCGGCTGCAGGCGCTGCTTGAGTCATCGCGTCAGGTTCATTCAACGATCCACCTGGAAGAGCTCCTCGGTACTGTTCTGCGGATTGTTGTCCGCGAACTTGAACTTCCCGGCGCGCTCATCACGGAACCATATATCTCCTATGGCTCTATGCCCCCGAAGCCGTGGGATAGCTGCCCGCGGTTTCCCCTTGAGGACAAGGAGGGGCATCTTCTCGCTGAACTGGTGGTTGGAGAGCCAGCCGGCCGCAAGCTCTCTCTGTATGAGCAGGACTTCCTGGAAGGTCTCGCGCTGCAGACCGGAGTTGCGTATGAAAATGCCCGATTCCACGAACGCAGCATCGAATGGACGCGCGTGCAGCGCGATCTTGAAGCCGCTCGAGTGATCCAGCGCAGCCTTTTACCCCAGAGTATGCCGTCTCTCTCCGGCTACTCGGTGGCCATCCGCTCCACAGCCTGCTACGAGGTGGGTGGCGACTACGTAGATATGCTTGAATCACCCAGCGGCCACCAGATCATGACGGTTGCCGACGTGGCTGGCAAAGGCCTGGCGTCTGCGATCATCGGCACCGCCTTTCGCTCAGCCTTCCGTGCCATCGCGGCGGCC
>JAOAPJ010000256.1 GCA_025462805.1 Acidobacteriaceae bacterium | reverse complement strand
CGAAGACGCCCGCGAAGGATGCCGCAGGAACTGCGCTGACCGCGGCCGCGAGGACCAAAGAACGGATTGCTGTTGCGAAGCGCATACTGTTTCACCTTGCCGGCTGCCGTCGCTCTTCTGCTGTTCGGTCACTGCTGCGAGCGGCCCGTTGCTTCCGGCCTTTCCTGTCTACCGAGTCGTGCGATGCTCCCGGGGACAGCAGATAGAACCGCATTTCCGGGCAAATGTTGCGTGAAGTAACTTCTTGCCTCAGTCCACAGATCAAGAGCAGCGCGATGCGCGGTAAGTCACCTGGAATCAGAGTGAATCCGATAGGGTGGGGAGCTGCGAGTATTGGAGGGGCAGAGTGGTGTCGACAGGCAACCCGCGAGCAAACCAACGAATGCTGGCCCTCCGCCTAGAACAACCAGCGCAGCATGCGGCGCACGGTCTCGAGGGCCGCTCCGTAGACCATGTGGGCTGAGAGGCCGCCTGCCTGCACGGCTGGCGGTGTCTCCTGGGGCGCCGGGCCGAGATTGAGCCAGGGGAGCAGCAGATCCGGGCCGCCCAGGAACAGCAGGCTGGCGTAGCCCGTGCCGTAGCCGGTGCGGACCATGGGCACGATCTCCACCGAGAAGCCGTAGATGCCGCCGGCGATAGCGCCTACGGCGTAATGCACATACGGCGCGGCCTGGCGACGCTGGCGGGACGACAGCCCGGAGCCCGAGATGGCCTTGGTGACACGCTCGGCGACCTCGCCATGGGCGCGCTCCTGACCCTTCTGCTGCTCTGCCTGCTGCTTGCTCAGGAGGGGGTCCAGCCCAGCGGCCTTCTCACCCTTGCGCGCCGCCGCCACGGCGCCACGCTGGTAGTTGTCAAGCACCCAGGTGGCGACCAAACCGCCGACCACGCCGGCCGCCAGTCCGGCCAACGGCCTGGTACGGCGCCTTACCTGGGGCTTCCTGCGGTCAGGTTTTCTGGCGGCGCGCTTGCGCTTGTTATCCTTCGCCTTGCTGAACATGATGGCCACCCTCGATCCCTATCTCGCAGGGAGGAAGGTGAGATATGTAATGAGAGACCTTCCCGTCCTCTAGGATGCATGTTTCCCGTACAGATGGCGGCTCCTATTACTCGATCCGGTGCCGCCCGGTTCGATCCCCGAATGGAACAAGAGCGGCTCCAGCGAGCGGCTCTTGGAAGCAGCTTTTGGGAGTGGCTCTCGGGTTCGATGCCCGGCGCCTAATAGCGCGGCAGCGGTTGAACGATAACTCCGAGTGGAGTGTTGATGGTGTGCGGTGAGCCCGGGGCCTGGCTAAAACCGGTAGGCGTCACGGTGAACACCCAAAGCTTCTTGGCCCTTTGACTGATCGCGTAGAGATGGTTCGCGTTGTCCCAGCGCACCTCGTCGATATAGCTCGTGGTGAGCGGCCCCGTATATCGGGTGATCGGGCTGGCGCCGTTGAAGTGGAAGACCTGCAGGCCGGTGCTGCCGCCAACGGCCAGAAGCTTGCCCGAGGGAGCCATACCGAGCACCGTCACGGACCCGACCGCGACCTTCGGCATGGTTGCAGAGGTGCTGGTTGTCGTCAGATTCCCGGCACCATCCACGCTGTACGCCGCCAATTGATAGGCGGTACCAGTACTGCCGTATCCGTAGAGCGGCAACATGGGGATGGCAAGATGGTTTGCTGGATCCGCGGCCGCCAGATAGGGACACCAGCTTGAAGTGGCCTTGGGGTAGGGAGGGTTGATGTTCAACGTCGCCAACGAGCCGTTGCTATTCCGCTTGAAGCCATAGATCGCGGGGCTGAAGTGATAGCAGTCGGACCCATAGGCATAAGTGTTGTTGGCGGTGAAGGTCAACGCACCATTTAGTTCGACATTGTCACCGGCATCGCCAAGAAATGTCAGGTTGCCGGTGCTCTTGACCACTCCGTATGCCTCAAACGTGTTGTTCGCGCAGCTACCGCCCAAGTAGTCGAAGTTGTACAGGGTGGCGCCGGAATGATCGAGGAACAGCGGTCCTGCACTGCCGCACCCCTTATTGGGTGTCAGCACGTCGGTGGTGGCCGCATACCGCAACGCACCGTCGGTCTCGATGAGGTAGGTGTTGACGTCGACGTTGTTGAGCATGGAGCCAAACAGGTACTTCCCGTTCACCGCCATCTTTCCAGCATCGACCGCGTAAGGCGAGCCAGCAAGAGCGGTCAAAGCTCCGTTGGGAGCGGCGGAATAGCCGTATACCTCTGAACTGCCGGTCGTCCCGAGAATGCTGGAAACGTAGACCCAGGCTACGGGTGAGGTGGCGGTGGTTGTTGTGGCGGCGCTGGTGGCAGCGCTTTCTGCTGTGGTGGATGGCTTGGGAGCAGCGACCTGGGCCAACGCTGCCGCCGTGCACACAACTGCGACAAGGAAAGCTGGAGAAAGCTTGTGCATCATTTCAGTCCCCCAGCCGCACCGGAACCCTCTCTTCCAACCGTGCCGGGACAATGAGGGCCGTGCTACGAAGCTCCGCGAAGCACAGGTGCGGATTGCATTCTGAGATGCCCGCGCAATTCTGGGCGTGGTTTCCAGTCTGGGGAATTTAATGGTCGTGAGATGGAAAGACCTACAAGCAGATACCCTGGCTGACCGATGCGCAGACCGCAGGCTCTGCGCTTGCCGCCTCGCGTTGCTGGACAGGATTGATCTTCAGGCACGAATCGTTCACCGCGTCGGGTGGATGTCGATGCCGAACGCGCCGAGCAGCTTTTTCCCGAGAGCGATCAGCATTTTGAATAGAGATGTCATCGCTGTCGAGGTGCTACTGGCCGCCGTGGTAATCGACGTAGAGGGCCGGGAACTCCTCTTTGAGTGCGGCAACCTTTGGGCGGTCGTTGATGAAGATGTAAGGGCTACCCGGGTTGTGCAGCGCGTAGTCCTGGTGGTAGTCCTCCGCGGGATAGAAGCCTTTGAGCGGCGACAGCTCGGTGACGATCTTCTGTGGGAAGGCGCGCGCCTGATCGAGCTGCTGGATGTAACCGGAGGCGACCCGGCGCTGCTCATCGTTGACGAAGAAGATGGCGGACCGGTAGGACGTGCCCTGGTCGGGCCCCTGCCGGTTGAGCTGGGTGGGATCGTGCGCGACGGAGAAGAAGACACGGAGCAGCTGGCCGTAGGTGAGCTGCTCCGGGTCGTAGACGACCTGGATCGATTCGGCGTGGCCGGTGGTTTCGCTCGAGACCTGGTCGTATGTGGCGGTGGACGCGGCGCCTCCCGCATAACCCGCTGTGACCTTGGCTACTCCTTTGACGTGCTCGAAGACAGACTGCGTGCCCCAGAAGCAGCCACCGGCGAAGACCGCAGTCTGGCGGCCTGCTGCTGCGGCACGCGCCACATCGGCGTTGGGCGCGGGAAGTGGCGTATGGGTGGCGGCGTTCACGCTGCAACCGCTCAGGGAGACGGCGAAAGCAATGGCAAGCAGGAGGCGGCTAACGGCTATGGACATGGGTAGACCTCACGAGTGAGTACGCGGCCGGCTCCGCCACGGATGTCTCGCTGTGGATAGGACGGCGAGGGGTTTTGAAGGTTACAGAACCGGGTGGATCTCATCCCCGGTGAACCGCTCGGGGGCAAGGTCGCGCGTCATGGCCGGGGCAGGCTTCGCCTGGCTGGCTCGGGCTGGCGGGGCTTAGCCGCGGGGGCGGGGAGAGGCGGACAGGGCGCTGCTCTGCTCGCTGCTGCTCATGGAGGGCGGGGTGCCGGTGTTGAGCACCGTGGCGCTCATGGAGGCCGCGTTCGCCGCTCCCGGGCTGGAGGGACGGATGGGGGTGGGCTCGAGGGCGGCCTCCGCGTGGCGGGTAGAGGCGGGGACGGTGCGGTCCAGCTTGAGCGTCTTGGCCATGGTGTAGGTGTAGGAGATGCGGTGGATCACCGTGACCGTGGAGAGCACGGCGAGCACCCACAGGGCGGGCGCCATGGCGCCCCAGCGCTCGAAGAGGGCGCCGAGGATGATGAGGACGACGCGCTCCGGCCGCTCCATAAAGCCCACCTTGCAGGATCCGATCAGCGCCTCGGAGCGGGCCCGGGTGTAGCTGACCATAAGCGAGGTGATCATGACGAAGGCGGTGAGCACGACGTAGAAGAAGCGGTTGCCGCGCGCGTAGAAGACCAGCAGTCCGAGAAAGAGGACGACGTCGGAGTAGCGATCGATGACCGAGTCAAAGAAGGCGCCGAAGACGGTGACCTGATCGGTCTGCCGGGCGACGCGGCCATCGACCATATCGAAGATGCCGGCGGCGATGATGACCAGGCCCGCGTAGAGGAAGAAGCGGACGTAGTTATGGCTGTTGGCGAAGCCGAAGAAGATGGCGGCGACGATGTTGATGACCAGCCCGACAAAGGTGAGGACGTTGGGCGAGATACGGGTGAGCGCGAGGCCATTGACGATGGCTTGGAGGATGACGCCGCAACCGCGGCCAAAGGCGCTGGTCCAGGTCAAGAGTTCTGGCCTCCGGGGATGGTAAGCGCGCGCTGTGCGTGGGTCATCCGGATTGTCTGGGGAATCACCGGGACTCGCCCTCCTGCTACTTCGCCCCGCCCTCGGCGGCTTCGTCGTGAATGGTGGTGAGCTTCAGGACTTCGAGTTCGCGCTTGCCGTTGGGTGTGACGACGGTCGCCATATCGCCGACCTGCTTGCCGATGAGCGAGCGTCCGATGGGCGAGGTGGTCGAGATGAGGCCATGGTTGACGTCGGACTCTTCTGAGGTGACCAGCTTGTAGACGATCTCCTCATCCTTGGTGCTGTCAAAGACGCGGACGGTGGAGCCGAAGGCGACGCGGTCGTGGGGGATATTCGACAGATTGACCAGGGCGAGCTCGGCCATGCGCTTCTTGAGCTGGCCGAGGCGCGCGTTGACGAACTCCTGGCGCTGCTTGGCCATGTGGTATTCGGCATTCTCGCTGAGGTCGCCGAGGGCGGCTGCCTTCTTGATCTCCTGGGGCAGCTCGCTGGTGAGCTCATGTTCCAGGTGCCGAATCTCTTCTTCCAGCTTTTTCTTGATGTGTTCAGGCATGAATATATCCGCGACGGCCCGGGGTAAACACAAGCCGCAAGGAACGGCAGGGATCCTGTATCCGCCAAACATCGATTATACGACGGAGTCGGTCGGCTATGGATCGGGTGGCAGGAGGGTGACCGAGCCGCTCTGCGCGTCGAGCCAGCCCTGGAGGATGAGCACGGCGGCTAGTTGATCGATAACTTCGCGACGTTGGGCTGGATTGTAGGCGGTCGCGTCGAGTGCGGCGTGGGCCTCGGCTGTGGAAAGGCGCTCGTCCCAGAGGTGGACCGGCAGGATGGCGCGTTTGGAAGCGGGGTCTGTTGCCGCGGCCTGGGCAGTCGTCTGGGACTGCTCCAGCATGAGCGACTGGAGCTGCTCGACGAAGCGATGGACGCGTTCGGTCTGACGGCTGTTGTCTCCGGAGAGGTGGAGTGGGTTGCCAACGACGATGCCGGCGCAGCCGTGGCGTCGGGCCAGACGCAGGATGGATCGCTGATCGCGGCGTGGGTCGATGCGTTCGAGGGTCATGAGCGGCTGGGCGATGTTGAGGGTGTTGGACAGCGCGATGCCGATGCGGCGGGTGCCGACGTCGAGGCCGAGCCAGGGTTTGGAGGTACCAGACACGGTGCCATGATAGCGGCATGACAGCGGCGGCCCGCGCATACAATCGAGCTGTGTT
>JAOAPJ010000341.1 GCA_025462805.1 Acidobacteriaceae bacterium | reverse complement strand
GATTGTTGGAACGGAGTTTGTTCAGGAGAACAGCACGGAGCGCATGAGCCAGCTCTCATTGAATTATCGCGACAGCCCGCTCTCGGTTTCGCATCATTCCCTTGGCAGCCTTCGAGCAGGAGATCGTGTGCCGAACCTGGACGTGCAAGTGGTCGGTGGACGAGGAGAGGCCATCCGGGAGCCAACGGCGGCTAACCTGTTCCAACTGCTCGACGTTGATCGCTTCACTCTTCTATTCGCCAACCTGAAGGACGCACAGGCGGCGCACCATTCCGTGCAATCGTCCCTGTTTCCATGGAAGGGCCTGCTGACGACCTACAGCATTGCGCCCTCCGCCAAGGCGGAACAGCAATTCAAGAGCATCTTCGGGTCAGGACCTTCGTTGATCCTGGTCCGACCTGATGGCTACGCCGCATTTGTCGGCTCGGATGGTTCGTTGGACTCCTTGGCCAAGTATCTCCAATCGTGGTTTCCCGCTCAGAAGGAGACAGAAATGGAGAACGCAAATGCTTGACATTAAGGAAACGTGGTCTCAACTTACGCCCGAGACAAGCCAGGTCATGATCTGTGATCTGCAGGAACAGATCGTCGCCCGAAGCAAGACGACAACGCCGGATGCGCTATCGCAGTCGGCCCAAGTACTGAGCCAGATAGCTCAATTGTTTAAGCTGCCGATCACCTTCAGTGTCGTTCCGGAGAACAAGAACGCGCCGAAGCTCATTGCATCGCTCCAACCATTCGCGTCGAAGAAGAACCAGTTCCTGCGTGCGACCGCAAGTCCCTTCATTGATCCGGCCACTCGTGAGCATCTCGCCTCGCTGCGTCGCCCAACCCTGATCATCGCGGGGTTTGCAACCGAAGTTGTTGTCCTCCATGCAGCTCTGGACGCGCTGCGGGAGGGCTACGGCGTCATTGTTGCAGTCGATGCCTGCGGTGGAATGTCTGACCGAACCGAATTAGCGGCACTGGCGCAGATCCGGGACAACGGTGGAACCGTGTCGTCCGTTGTATCGATCGCGACCGCGCTCAGTCCTGACTTCACGAAGCCACAAGGACAGCAAATGTTCCAGATCGTGCAGACGCTTCGCCTGGCCTGATCTGCGACCGCCCCATCGGTGTCGAACAGGTGTGAAGGCGTAACGGCCGAGCATGTTGATGTGTTTGTAGCTGAGCGGTGCCGAGCGGGACCTACTTCCTTGGCATCTCGCGAAGCGCTTCGAGGATCGCGACAAAGCCTTGGCTCGCATACTGAAACCCGGTCACACTGTAGGCACGCAGGCACTCTAGAGCTAAATAGCGGCCGAAGACCTCGGCGTGATTGTATGCAGCGGCTACTCTGTCGCGCTTCTGATGCGCAAGGTGCAATTCAATGTGTTCGGCCGCAAAGTCATTCTCGTGCAAAATTCTGGATGCCAGTCCGCGGAAACCGTGACCAGTCATGCGGCCTTTGTAGCAAGGCGATACAGCGCAAACAGGATCGTGTTGTTGCTCATTGGCTTGTTTTTGGATTCGGAAAGGTTCAGGGTGGTGCGGGGAGTGCTTTGTTTGGTTGCCCCCCAGGGATTCGAACCCCGATAGGCTGCTCCAGAGGCAGCTGTCCTACCATTGAACGAGGGGGCAATGCAGGTTGGAAGCGCATCGGTTCCTGCGCCTTTACGATCATAAGTGCATGGCGCATTACGGTCAATTACCGCCGCCCATCGGCTCCTTTGCTTGCCCCGCAAGAGCTGGATCGCGCCCTGCGATTCCGCGAGCCGCAAGACGGCCCTATGGATGACCCGCCCGAGGGTTCTCCCAAAACATTTCGCGGCTACTCATCTCGCAGAACCTCCAGCGGCCGCTGTCCAAGGATCCTCAGACTGGCCAGCCACCCGGTCACGATGGCTAGTACCGCCGTGCCCGTTGCCGAAGCAACAGCGGCGATCCACTGCGGATGGAACGGCACATCGATCGCCCGCAGGTGCAGCAGCACGAAGGTCAGCAGGTTCGCGAAGAACACGCCCACGCATCCTGCCAAGAGCCCAAGCACGGTGAACTCCACGCCGAAGACGGCAAGCACCCGCCTGCGCTGCGCCCCCAGCGTCTTCAGCACCACCACCTCGCGTATCCGCCGGAATCGCGTGCTGGCCACACTGGATGCCAGAATCACCAGCCCTGACAAAATCGAGAACCCGGCCAGAAAGCGCACAATGATCGTGACCTGGTGCACCACCCCGGCAATCGTGTCCAGCAGGTCTGCAATATTGATTACCGTCACCGTTGGATACGCGGCGAACAGCGCGCGCTGCACCTGCGGAATCTGCGCCGAGTCCACATGCACCGCGCCATACCACACCACCGGAAGATGCGTCAGCGACTGCTGCGATAAAATGAATTCGCTGCGGCCGAAGACGTGCTCGCCGTCGCTGGCAAACAGCGCCGCCACCGTCACCGGGATACGCCGCTCCTGCGCCGAAAAGACCAGCGTCGAGCCGATGCCGACATGCATCCGGTTCGCCAGCCTCTCGCTGATCGCTAACTTGCCGACGCCCCCTGGTGCCCACCATGCCCCGGCATGCACCTTCGTGCCCGCCGGCATCGTATCGGACCACGTCAGCGGCACCGACTGCAGCAGATGCCGCGGCACCCGGTCCTTCTTGTCTGCCCCGTCCTTCGCCTGCTCGCTGCGCAACTGCTCGCTCGAGACCCCGTTCACTGACTCCAGCCGTCCGGCCACCACCGGCAGTCGTTCCATGGCGCTCCGCACGCCAGGCTGCTGTTTCAGCAGACCTGACACTCCGTCCAGCTCGTCCGTTGCTATGTCGATGAGGAAGATGTTCGGCAGTCCCTTGCCCAGCGTCTCTTGCAGATCCCTCAAAACCGCGTTCTGCATCAGGAACACGGTGAGGATCAGCATGATCCCTGCGCCCAGCGCCGTCAGCACCGCATTCGATTGATTGCCCGGCCGGTAGAGATTCGACAGCCCATGCCGCACGGCGGAGGGCAGGCTCAGCCGCGTCCGTGTCAGTGCATTGCGCAGTAGCCGCAGCAGCGTGCGCCCCATCAGCGTAATGAACAGCAGCAGCGTCACCAAAGCCGCCGTAAAGATGCCTGCAATCCGCAGCGAGCTTGTCAGCCCGGTGGCAATGCCCCCCAGCGAGAGCAGGATCACGAAGATCGAGATCCACTGCGCACGCCGTCTCTGCCACCGCTCCTGCAGGGAGATCTCTGCCGGTGGTTCCACCTGCCGCCGCAGCACCAGGCTCGGCTTCACCCGCCGGATATCGAGCAGCGGCGGCAGACAGAACAACAGCGTCGTCAGCATGCCCGTGCTCAACCCCGCCAGCGCCGCTCGCACCGGAAAGCGCAGCGTCGGCTCGATCGGCAGCAGCTTCGCCGCCAGCAGCGGAATCGTCCACTCCACGCCGATCCCGGCTGCGATACCCAGCAGTCCCCCGGCCAGCCCCA
>JAOAPJ010000314.1 GCA_025462805.1 Acidobacteriaceae bacterium | reverse complement strand
CGCGCGAAGGACAGCTTCTTGCCATCGGCTTCGATCGTCTCCCAGGCGAGGGTTGAGGAGATCTGGAGCGGGATGGTGGCGAGGGGAGCGGCGCTGGTGTTCTTCACCGTCACGATGGCCCGCACATGCATGGCGGCACTGGCCGCCTCGAGCTTGATGTCGAGCGCGTAGCGTGGGAAGGCCAGAGCGGTGCGGACGGCCTGGGGCACATCGAACGTCGTCTCCGGAATTGCCTCGGGCGCTGGATGAGGAGTCACGGCGGGCGGGGTGGCCTGTTGGGCTGCCAGCGTACCAGGCAGGGACAGCAACAGAGTGCCGAACCCGCTCAAAGCCGTCGCAGACCGGAGCGAGTGGAAGGAGCGGATCATGTTGCCACGCGTCAAGATCCCAGGCCCTTCTGCTTCTTTGCCCTCGCCGGCACGACCGGAGCTTCGCCCCGGGTCCGCAGGCGCCGCTGACGATAGGCCTCGTAGAGCACCACCGCTCCGGCTGCCGAGACGTTGAGCGATGCGACCTTGCCCGCCATGGGAATGCGCAGCAGGTGGTCGCAGGTGCGCCGCACCAGGTCGTGCAGGCCGGCGCCTTCGCGGCCCAGGACCAACAGACAAGGGGTGGTGAAGTCGTAGTCCGTGTAGTCCATGGAGCCGCGCTCATCGAGGCCGACGCACCAGATGCCGGCGGCCTTGACCTGCTCGATGGCCCGCACCAGGTTCACCACGCGGGCGATGCGGACATGCTCGGCTGCGCCAGCGGAGGCCTTCAGCGCCACTGCGCTCAACGGGGCCGAACGGCGCTCCGTGAGCAGCACGCCGCCGACCCCGGCGCCGTCGGCAGAGCGCAGCAGCGCGCCCAGGTTCTGGGGATCCTCCACGCCGTCGAGCGCGAGCAGCAGCGGCGCAGAGCCGCCGGCGGCACCGCCCGAGCCCAGCAGGTCTTCGAGATCCAGGGTGGCTCGTTCCCGGACGAAGGCGACGACGCCCTGGTGGCCGGGGTTGCGGGCCAGCAGCGTCAGTTGGTCGCGGCTCTCACTGCGGACACGGACGCCCCGCTCCCGGCATCCGTCGATGATCTTCTGCAGCCGCTGGTCCTGCCGCTCCCGGGCCACGCAGACGTGGTCGAAGCGCCGGTTACCGGAGCGCAGCGCCTCCTCGACCGGGTGCAGACCATAAAGTATCTCCATCAGGCTCCAGTGTACCGTTGGTTACCGCAGGCCAGGGACAGGGGCAAAGACGCTACAATTCTGTTGTTTGACCACGAATCCCTAGCCGGAAACGGACGAAGCGGGCGTGATCTTTGATCCATTCGATAAGAAATCGCGTCCTGAGACCAGATTTCCTCGTCCAACAGCCTGGAGGTTTCACCTTGGCTCAGGCAGCCGCCCTCGCAGCGCGTTCCACCTCGATCGCCACTCCAGCGCAGCAGCAGGAGAACTACGCGATAGCGCGCGGATTGAAGCGCCATGACGTGGAACTGCTCGACTCGCTGATCGTTAGCTTTCAGCATCGACTGTTCCGCTACCTGCTGTACCTGACCGGGAACCGTGAACTGTCCGAAGACCTCTTCCAGGAGACCTGGATGCGCGTGCTGCAGCGGGGCAGCCAGTACAACGGGGCGGCTCGGTTCGACACCTGGCTGTTCACGATTGCGCGCAACCTGGTGATCGACGTGCGGCGCAAGCGCACCATGGCTAGCCTGGAAGAGATGTGCGACAACGGCGAGGATGACCGTCTGTTCGAGCCTGCCGCCAATGAACCGACACCGCTGGACGCCTGCCTGATGCGGGAGAATAGCGAACGGGTGGCTGCCGCCCTGTTGACGCTGGACGGGCTGAGCCGTGAGGTGCTGGTGCTGCGCTTCCACGAGGAGCTTTCACTCGAAGAGATCGCGACAGTGACGCGGGCCAATCTCTCCACCGTGAAGTCCCGCCTGTATCGCGGGCTCGCGTCCCTTAAGCCGCGCATGCTCGAGGAAGCGGGCGAAGGGGCAGCCTGATGGGGGACTCTACCGGGGACCAGGGCAGGCATGGCATGCCGCTCAACGAGACGGCTCCTGCCATAAGGGGCGACCTGTTGCGGGCCGCTGCCGGTTTGGACGCTGGTGCGCACCAACCGCTGGTCTCCCGTACCCGCCGCGCCGTCCGGGTCGCCGATGAGACGCGGCGCGTCCAGGGCGAGCGTGGCCGCCACCAGCTTGGCATCACGCTTTTTGTCTTCGGAGCGATCCTACTCCTGCTGGCTCCCGCGATCTGGGGCGGCCTGGACGATCTGATGGGCGGTGAACATTTTGCCGATCTGCCCGCCCAGGTGGGCCTGTTCTCCAGCTTCCTGCTGCTGGCGGTGGTCGGCGCCCTGGTGGCGGTGTGGCGCTCCCGCGCAAAGCAGGACGAATACCGCCGGGATCACTAGATCCGGCCGCTCCTCTCCCCTGTTTCAGACGAAACTTTCTGGCGCCCCGGAAGCGTCTCATGGTTGAATCATTGCGACTGCGATGGCCTTGAGACCGACAGACCGGCGATCCGATCAGGCACCCCGTCTGGGGGCGGAGCTGCGGCTTATTCCGCTGTGGTCCGTAGTCCTGTCCGTGCTGGCTTTCGTAGGGGTTGAGTACCTTTTCTGGATTGTGATCCCGCAGTACAGGCATCATCCGGGTCCGCCAGTAGGCGTTCGGCTGTACTTCGCCGTGACCTGGGGCGCGCTGGCCGCCCTGTACATGCTGATGATCGGCTATGTCAGCAAGGACGCACCGCGGCGCCTGATGAGCCCGCAGATCTGGATGATGATCTGCTTCGTGATGCCGGCGGGCGTAGGCTCAGTGCTCTACTTCCTGCTTCGGCAGCCGGTCGTGTCTAACTGTCCAGCGTGCGGCACCGCAATCCAGAGCGACTATCACTTCTGCCCGCAGTGCGCCTGCCAGGTCTCAGCCGCATGCGGGAACTGCTATCGAAGCGCGCGCCCCACCGACCTGTTCTGTGTCCACTGCGGTCACGATCTTGCGGTAGACAGCATGCCGGCGCGGGTTCGCAGTACGGTGTCGTGAGCGGCGCATCCTTGAGCCTGCCTCATCAGGAGTATCGGTCCGGCTCCCCGCGTTGACCGGCTTCCTGCGCATTCCTATACTCGTCTAGTCCATGACATTGAAAGTCCTCATCGTCGACGATGAAAAGCTCGCTCGCGATGAGTTGCAGTATCTGCTGAGCTCGATCGAGGAGGTCGAGGTGGTCGGGCAGGGCAAGAATGGCATCGAGGCCATTGACCTGGTGCCGCGCCTGGTGCCGGATGTCCTCTTTCTGGATGTGCAGATGCCGGGCCTCGACGGCTTTGCCGTGCTCCGCAAGCTGCTTGAGACCACGCGGGAGATGACGCTGCCGCAGGTCATCTTTGCCACTGCGTTCGACAAGTATGCGGTGCGGGCGTTCGAGGTAAACGCGGTCGACTATCTGCTGAAGCCCTTCGATCGGGCGCGCCTGGAGCAGGCGCTGCAGCGCGTACGGGACCGGCTGCAGAATCCCGCGAACGTCGTCCATGAGGTTCCGCTCAACTCACCAGCGCTGTCGCATGCACAACTGGACTCACTGATCCGGCTGATCGAGCAGCAACGTGGCGGCAGCCCGGCCACCAGCCGGGGCAGCAGCAAGATCGTCGTGCAGGCGGGCACCCGCATGCTGCTAGTGGATCAGAAGGAGCTCTGCTTTGCTGCTATCGATGAAGGTGTGATCTCGGTATCCACGCCAGTCATCGAGGGACAGTCCAAATGCCGCACCCTGGAGGAATTGCTGGAGCTGCTGGATCCGCAGATCTTCTGGCGCGCGCACCGCTCCTACGTGGTGAATATCAACCACATCAAGGAAGTGGTTCCCTGGTTCAAGTCGAGCTATCAGCTACGCATGAACGACCGTAAGGGCACCGAGATCCCAGTAAGTCGCGCCCAGACGCGCCGGCTGCGCGAGCTGTTCAAGCTGTAGTGCCGCGTAATGTCCCGCTAGTCGTAGCGTTCAAAGATGATCTGCTTCTTGTTCCAGCCGAGGCCGGTCAGGCGTTCGCGATTGGCTGAGACCATCTCGTTGAGGCCGCAGATGTAGGCGTGGATGTTGAAGCCGGTGCCCTCGGCCGCCGTGGGTGTATCCACGGCACAGGAGGCGAGGTGCTCGGAGGCGATTCTGCCGACGTGCTCCTGCACGTAACCCCGCTGACCGGTCCAGTCCGCCTCCGGCCTGCTCAGGGAGGTGATGTACTCGAAGTCCTCGTGTTCGGCAGCTTTGCGGGCAAAGAAATCGCTGTAGTAGAGCTCGCTGGGATAGCGCGTGCCGTAGACCAGCCAAATCTTGCGACCGTTCGAGAGTGAAGGGCCATTGTCCGGGAACAGGTGTTCGATGAAGCCGCGCATGGGCGCGATGCCGGTGCCGGTAGCGATGAAGATCGCATCGGTCAGCGGCTGACGCAGCGTAAACATGCCATGAGCGCCGTGGAAGCTGACCGTCTGGCCCGGTTCCATGTCGGCGAGCAGGTTCGAGAAGAAGCCGCCTTCCACGCGGTTGGCGCACAGGTCAAGCATGTTGGCGCGCGGTGCAGAGGCGATGGAGTATGCGCGCGTCTGCATCTTGCCGCGGCTGTCTTCCTTCACCAGCGAGACGAACTGGCCCGGCTTGAAGGCGAAGTGCTCCATGCCTTCCACCGCGAACTCCAGGTGAAAGCACTGTGCCGATTCCGAGAGGCAGATCTTGTTGATGAGTCGTGCAGTGTGAAGCTCACGTTGCATGTTTGTCTATTCCACCGTGACGGATTTTGCGAGATTGCGCGGCTGGTCGACGTCGCATCCTCGACGCACCGCGATGTAGTAGGCGAGCAGTTGCAGAGGCACCACCTCCAGCAGAGGCAGCAGAAGCTCGGGTGCATGCGGGATGAAGATCACCTGCTCCACCAACTGGTGGATGTGGCTGTCGCCCTCAGTCGCGACGGCGATGACGCGCCCCGCACGGGCCGTCACCTCCTGAATATTCGACAGGGTCTTCTCGTAGCGCAGCACGGAGTCCGGGTTCGCTTCGTCCTTGGTCGCCAGCACCACGACCGGCAGCGTTTCGTCGATCAATGCGTTGGGCCCGTGCTTCATCTCGCCGGCCGGATAGCCTTCCGCGTGGATGTAGGAGATCTCCTTCAGCTTCAACGCGCCTTCTAGGGCAATGGGGAAATGAATGCCGCGTCCGAGATAGAGGAAATCGCGCGCGGTGGAGAAAGGCAATGCGAGATGGGCACACTGGTCGGAACGCAGCCGCAGGATCTCTTCGATCTTCCCCGGAATGCGGCTCAGCTCATCGACCAGCGCGCGGCTCTCCTGGTCGCGGATGGTGCCGCGCGTCTGCGCGAGATGCATGGCGAAGAGGAAGAGCGCGGTGAGCTGCGCCGTGAATGCCTTGGTGGACGCTACCCCGATCTCCGGGCCGGCATGCGTGTAGATGGTGCCGTGCGCCTCGCGTGCCACGGCCGCCCCCACGACGTTGCAGATGGCCACCGTCTTCATGCCCTTCGCGATCATCTCGCGCTGCGCCGCCAAGGTGTCGGCGGTCTCGCCTGATTGGGTGATCAGCAGCCCGATGAGTCCCTTCTCGGCAATCGGGTCGCGATAGCGGTATTCGCTGGCATAGTCGACGTCGACCGGCACGCGAGCGAGCCGCTCGATCATGTACTTGCCGGCCAATGCGGCGTGCCAGCTGGTGCCGCAGGCGGCGATGCTGATGCCTGGTGCGGCCTGAAATTCTTCATCGGAGATCTTCATTTCGCTCAGGTACACGGTGCCGGTGTCGAGCGAGATGCGGCCCAGCGTGGTATCACGCACCGAGCGCGGCTGTTCGAAGATCTCCTTCAACATGAAGTGCTTGTAACCACCCTTTTCGGCCTGGATGGGATCCCACAGCACGCGGGTGATTTCGCGCTTGACCTCGTTGCCATGGAAGTCGGTCAGCGTCACACCCGAGGGTTCGAGGATGGCCATGTCGCCGTCGGTGAGGAAGTAGATATCACGGGTGTGGTGCAGGATGCCGGGCACATCGGAGGCGACGAAGAACTCTTCGTCACCCAGTCCGACGACGGCCGGCGGTCCGCTGCGGGCGACGACAATCTTGTCTGGCTCATCGGCGGAGATGACGCTGATGGCGAAGGCTCCGGTGAGGCGGCGGACCGCGCGGCGCACCGCATCTTCAAGCGACAGCGTCTTGCCGGAATTGGCAGCAGAGCGGATCTCCTGCTCGATCAGGTGAGCGATGATTTCCGTATCCGTCTCAGTGACGAATTTGTGCCCATCGTCGATGAGCTCCCGCTTGAGCGCGAGATAGTTTTCAACGATGCCGTTGTGCACCACGACGATGCGGCCGGAGCAGTCACGATGCGGGTGAGCATTCTCTTCTGTTGGGCGGCCATGGGTGGCCCAGCGCGTGTGGCCGATGCCGTAGGTGCCATACATCGGATGCTGCCGAATCACCTCTTCGAGGTTCCGCAGCTTGCCCGAGGCGCGGCGAATCTCCAACCCGTGCTCGCCGCCAGCTACAGCGATGCCGGCCGAGTCATAGCCGCGATACTCCAGGCGGCGCAGTCCATCGAGGATGACCGAGACCACGTCCCGTTTCTTGCCGACATAACCGATGATTCCGCACATTGCCTCATTGTAAGGGCGGCCGGAAGCAGCGAGGATGAACCGGCTGGCTACTCTTCCAAACGGAAGCTGTACTCTTCGATCACCGGATTGGTCAGAACATCGCGCGCGATGCGATCGACTTCCTGCTGGGCGGCGTCGCGGCTGGTGCCATCGGCCAGGGTGAGCAGGAAGTACTTGCCCTGGCGCACGTCGTTGACATTAGCAAACTGCAGCTTTTTCAAGGCGCCCTGAATGGTCTGGCCCTGCGGGTCCAGCACCGTGCGCTTCAGCGTGACGTAGACATGTGCCTTCATCGTGCTTGATTATAAGGGGTTCGCCGCGGTTTTTTTCCGCGGCCGGAAAGAGCCGGCATGATCAACTACCTGGAACTGCCTATCGGCGAGCGCGCCCCCGAAGTGATCGAAGCAGTGATCGAGATTCCTGCAGAGGGCATCAACAAGTACGAGTACGACAAAAAGCTGCACGTCTTCCGCCTGGACCGCAACCTCTACTCTCCAGTCCACTATCCCGGCGACTACGGCTTCATTCCGTCCACGCTGAGCGAAGACGGCGATCCGCTCGACGTACTGGTGCTGGTGGATGCGCCCAGCTTTCCCGGTTGCTTGATGCAGGTGCGGCCCATCGGCGTGCTCGAAATGCTGGATCAGGGCATACCCGACGAAAAGATCCTGGCCGTGGGCAAGAACAATCCGCGCTACACCGACGTGTGGAACTACTCAGAGATCTATCCGCACATCCTCAAAGAGATCACGCACTTCTTCTCTATCTACAAGGACCTGGAAGGCAAGCGCGTTGAGATCAAAGGCTGGCGTGATGCGGAGGCCGGCCGCCGCGCTGTCACGGACTCTGCGAAACGCTTCATGGCGAGCCGCCAGAAGAAAACCGAAGTCCACGTCTGACGTCTACGGCTCGGCGCCTCGGATCAGTCCCCGGTCTCGCTCGAATCGCCCAGTGCGGCGTACTCGCGCATTCGCGTGCGCGACAGGCTGACGTGGATGGCGTAGACGATTGGTCCGAGCAGCGCAATCGCCGAGGATAGCCAGAGCGCCGGGATGCCTGCGATGTGCTCGGCGCGCGCCATGCGGAGAGCGATCACGATCAGTATCGAGGGAGGAATGCCCAGCAGTATGCAGGCAACTGTACCTCCCGGCACGCGGAAGGGCCGATGGAGAAGCGGCTCCCGCCAGCGCAGCACGGGCAGAGCGACGAACTCCAGGACCAAACTGCCGCCATAGAGCACCAGGTCAATGGAGATCAGGCGCTCGAAGCTGAGATTCACCGCCAGGCCCCAACCCACAGCGCACAGCAGGATCGCCAGCCAGGGCGCTCCCGCGCGATTGTGACGCGCGACGATGCGCGGCAAAAAGCCATCCTGCGCCAGCGCGACCGGCAGCCGTGTATAGGAGAGCATCAGCGCATTGCACATGCCGAAGCCATTGATCATGCCGCCGGCGACGATGGCGACTCCCAGCCAGGTGGCCACCAGCGTGTGCGCCGCGTCAGCCCACGATCCGGTGGAAAACGCCGAGGCCGGCAGCCCTGCGCGATGCGCCGCGAGCGTCGGCAGCACATAGCTCAAGGCCACGAGCGCGGTTGCTCCCAGCATGGCCCGTGGATAGTTGCGCTGCGGGTTCTCTACCTCCGACGCGACCGTCGACGCATTGTCCCACCCCATGTAGTTCCACATCGCCACCAGGAAGGCCGTGGCGAAGTCGAGTGTCTGGCCAGAAGCAAGGGGCGCCGCTGCGCCGGCGTGCCGCAAGCCACTCACAATCAGCAAGGCGAATGGCGACAGCAGCACACACATCAGCCATACGGAACCTGCGCCCACGCTGGCTGCGCCGAAGAAGTTCCACAGCAGACACGCAGCCAGCACCGCAAGCGACCACACCACACCGCGGTGCCCTGCCGTGAGCCAGGGCGCAAGCCGACCCAGGTACAGCGTGAAGATGGCGGGATAGATCGCCATGTCGAAGATGCTGGCGGCGAGCGAGAGCCAAGCCTCCATGAACCCCCAGAAGGGTCCGAGCGCCCGCCGCACCCAGACGTAGAAGCCGCCCTCCGCGGGCAACGCACTGGCCAGCTCGCCGATCATCAAGGCGGTGGGCAGACTCCAGAAGACTGGCAGCAAGAGAAGCAGCACGAACGCCCAGCGGTAGCCCGCCCCGCCAATGATGTCCTCAATGCCGTAAGGGCCGCCGGACACCATAAAGTAGGTGGCGGCAATCAGCGGCAGAAGGCGCATCCTGCGGAATCGCGTTGTGCTTGATCCTGTGCTCGAGGCTCGCCCCAGAGGCTCTTCCGCCATGCGCCTACTCTATAAGGAATCAGCAGCCAGCAGGGGGCGGTGGGTAGTCTATAATCCCACTTGACGTCCCCGTCCGGAGAGATGGCCGAGAGGCTGAAGGCGGCGGTTTGCTAAACCGTTATAGGGTCAAAAGCTCTATCGAGGGTTCGAATCCCTCTCTCTCCGCCAGACAGTCTTGGCCCTAGGCATCTCTCGACGCAAACCCCTTAAATTCCCGAATATTGGCGCGAATTTGCCTGTCAAAGTTCCGTGGAGAAGCACTGGCGCTGCCGCGGGATGCCGCTTTCTGGACTGCCGCTCTCCACTCGGCGGGAGAAGGTCCGGTTCCACCGGTTCTCTCGTACAAGAAGCAGCAGAGCGTTTAGGGGCTGCCTTCTTAGGACAGCCCTTTTTTTTGCGAGCAGATCGGAGTCAAGAGGCTCAGAGGGGGCCCTCTGAGCGCTTGGCAAGCTCCTTGATGACCCAGATTGCTAATTCTGAGGTGCTCTTCACCTCAGGTAAGACGCTGGCTCTCCACTTCAGATCCTGGCCGACGGGGACGAGCTGTAGAGCTACATATTTCTTGGTGCTTGTTCCCACAGCTTCAGTGGTTAAGGTCCCAAACGTTACGGAAGGATGGTGCAGAGGCTCATTCGAATCGCTTCCGGGCGAAAACAGAGCTTGATATCCCTGATTCGAGATTCGCTCTCCCTCAATTTCAAAGCCGTGATCCCTATAACGCCTTGCAATAGACCTGACTTCGTCTTTGAGCCGCCTATATTCAGACGCCCCGCGTTGGCTGACGAGAGAAGCGTCGGCCTCATCCTTGTCTCTGCCTTCAGCGGCTTTCCTCGATTCCTTGTCAACTTGGTCCTGCTTCTTCTTCAGCCGTTCCTTCCGCTCGTCGAAAAACTGATCCAAATCGTCTGCCATCAACGCGTCATCCCCCCTAATTGCCAGCAGCAGGCACCACTCTTCCGACCGTGCAGGCTACAAGCGCAGCACGTCTGCAAGGAACGCATTCAAGAGGTCGCATCCTTGTCCGTCAACGGGCATGCCGAGAGGTGGCCTGTCCTGGGTATGTGATCGACCACATCAACCCGCTCGAGTGTGGTGGGGCTGATGCGCCATTCAACATGCAGCGGCAGGCGTTCCATTGGCGCGTGCAGTTGCCGCTCGATAGCGGTGCTAGGCTGCGACCTCAGCTATCTCCAGTTCCATAAAGGTGCGCACGGCTTCCATGAGTTGCGCATCTACCTCGTCCGCGATGACCATTACGTCTGAGAGCACCTGTTTCTGATCGAGTTCGCCCTGATGGAGATGTAATGCGCCGAAGGTGGCGACCTGGAACACCCGCGACTCGTCAATGAGCATACCGGCAGAGTAGCCCTGCGCATGTCGTAACTTTCCGTGCTCGGCAGCGGCGACGGAGATGGGCGTAGGGTCATCCTTAGCAAGGCGCAGGCGGGAAACCAGGTCGAAGTACAGCTTGGGCAGATGGCCGGTCCGGTCCGCATCGTTAAGTGAAACGTTGGCCAGTGCAGGAACCAGATTCACGCGCCGCAGCCAATCTTTGATCGTGGGTTCGAGTTCCCGCTCTAGTATGTCCGCCACGCTCGCTACCTTTTTCAATTCCGTCATTAGGTCCCCTGTGCTCATGCCATGCTCTCAGGGCAGTGTCGCAGGTGGCGATTCAAAAAGCTGTTCAAAACAGCTCACTTGCAAATCCTTGCGGCTTTGGCCGGCTCTCTTCGTGAGCACGAATCTGTTCTGCCCGGTGAAGGGCTGTCGGACACAAGCACCCTACACTGATGATCAGACCTTAGTTGCCTGTTCCCGTCAGCGCATGGGTGGGAGGCGGCATACCACTAAGCGGGCTTGCCCTCGAGAAAAGCTTCCTCGATATAACTGTCCATTGCCTGGCTCAGTTGTGAGTCCACCTCATCAGCGATGGTCATTACTTCCTCTAACAGAATGCTGAAATCGATGCCTGCCAGGTTCTTCTGCAAGGTTTCAAAGATACTGACCTGCAACATCCGCGATTCTTCCACCAGCATCCCAGCCGAATACCCCTGCCGGCGACGAAAGCGCCCGTGCTCTTCTGATGCGACGGATACCAACTCTCTGCTGCCTAGGGGTTTGAAAGATCGAAGACGACGCACTAGCTCGGTTATGATTCTAGGAAGATGACCGACACGCTGCTCACGGCTCATTGAAACGGCCGTCAGCTTTTTGTCCTTCTTGACACGCTCGTACCATGCGTCGATTGTACTTTCGGCCGAGTAGTCGAGAATTGTAGCCACGCTCTCAATCGACCGAGACGGAGCAGGTCCACTTGCAAGCCGCTGCTGGATCGCTTCGATCAGCGCAGGGATATTCATCGGCTTCACCAGAATCTGATCAGCCTGGAGCAAGATTGCTTGAGCGGCAGCATCCATCTCCGGGAAAGCACTTAATAACATGGTGACGGCTTTTGGATTGGCGTGGCGCATCGCGCTTACGACCGTGAGACCATCGCCCTTTCCCGGCATGTGGAGATCACTGAGCAGTACGTCGTAGCTTCCTGCGCTGATGAGTTTCAGAGCTTCAGGCACGCTCGCTGCAGTTGTTACGTCGTAGCCGTGTTCTTGCAGGACGCAAGCCAACATATAACGCAGAGGCTCATCATCGTCGACCAGTAAAATCGTTGCCTTCGCCATAGAATCCCCTTAGGCGTCAAACGCGGCTACGCTAGCGGAACGGTTACGATTATACAGGCTTGTGTGCGGTATCGGACCTAGCAGAAAGTGTATTTGTTGTAGGTGTTTGTCGGCTTGGGGAGGGAACTTACGCAGCCATCATCCTCATGACTGTTAGTTACTTATGGTTACTTGTTCTGGATTGGTGACTCAGCCGGCGACGTGAGCAACGCGTGGGGGCGGCAGGGAAACTGACCGCTGAGCACTCCTCGGCCGGCGTTCCATTGGCGTTTGAAGTTGCCGCTCGATAGCTTCGAGGATGACCGGCTGATCGACGGTCACGTCAGGTGCAAACCGAGCCATCACTTCACCGCTGCGGGAGACGAGGAACTTCTCGAAGTTCCATAGCAGTTCACCATGGGCAGGCGGCGCCGAAAGGTAACCATTGCAAAGCAGATGCTTCAGCAGGTTGCTTCTTGGACGGGCCACCGCTACAGGTTGCATTGCGGTGAGATAGCGATACAGCGGGTGCTGGCTCGCACCCTTCGCAACGACCGCCTCGAACATGGGAAAGCGCACGTCGTAGTTGGAGACGCAGCACGCTCCCCCGTCATCAAAGAGTCCCGACTCGTGATTGCCGAAGTCATTGCTGGGGAAGCCCAGCACCGCGAAATCGCGATCTGAATAGGTGCGATGCAGTTGTTCCAAACCGGCGCACTGGCGGGTGAGGAAACAATCAGGGGTGACGTTCACAATCAGAAGGACAGTGCCCGAATAAGCGTCGAGCTTGCGCTTGGCTCCAGTGATCCGCTGGACCTGGATCTCATAAAGCGATGAGATCATGGCAGTTACCTCCTCGTGGCAGGCGACAACCCTGATAGAAGAGGAGAAGGAGCCAACTACGTCTATTGTGAGATGCGTCAATCGGTGTTACTACAGCAGTAGTTACAAAAGATTTCGTAACTATCGTCACATCTAATGTAGCAGATGAAAGCGGTAGCCGTGGTCTTTGGCTCCCCGTCTTTAGAAGACGTTTGCTTCGAGGCGGGGGCGCTCACTGGCCACTCTCTTTCGAGAAGTGGAAGTTCAGCATGGCGAAACCCTGCGTCCCAGGTTTCTGTTCACCTTGGCATTCGGACAGTGTTCGCCGGTGGCGTGGTGCGACGTTGGACGGTCCGTTTCCAGAAGATGCCGAGGATGATGACTAAGTCTCGCTCCGCGTGGCTGCTTGTTTAAACATCTTCGCGGGCTTCGCGTAGAAGCCATAGGGCTCTCCATCGAATGGAGTTCAAGTAGAAATGAGCACCGATTAGGCTAAGATCTGCTGTGCAGCCTTGTTCATACACTTTCAGCACCTTGAAAGTGCCGTTTTGGCCGGTTGCCGACACTAGTCGCCAGGCTGAGGAACGTATTGATCAGTGGAACCCATGGTCGAAGGGTACGTCATCCCTGATTGCTTCGCAACGCGTTCCCTTACGATCTCTTCGAGGCCAGCTGCTCTTTCATTCAGGCAGCCTCCGCACGATTTGCGGTCTGCTACATCTTTTTGGAGACAGCCTCGATCAGCTGGCCAGACTCAGCAAAGGCCGCTTTAGGGAACTGGCGTCGCTGAGATTTTGACTCTTATATCTGAATTGTCGGTGCAGCTGGCTATGGGGGATCATTTCTGTTACGCGGAAAAAAAAGGCCCAGCCGAAGCCAGGCTTGATTAGTGGTTGTCACTGCACGTTTCTGCATCGTTGGAGACCGAACGTTATAAGTGTGACTCAGCCTCGATCGGCTCTTCAACGCTTGTCCCAAGGGATTTCACGTTAGTCTGATCACTTCGTACTTGTTCGACGACTGGTTCGTGCTCCTCGCGCTCGAGCCGTCTGAGCGAAAACAACGGACGATTTGCGGATAGATGATTTTTCAAGTCGGACTTTTTCCCAAAGATCATAATTCTCTTCTCGAAACAACTGTTTACTATGTGAGAGGCGCTCGTCTGGAGCAGGTGTGATCAGCTAGAGAGGCGAGGAAGAACTAGAGGTACTGCTTAAGGATACGCTGCGAGTCATCGAGGCGTTCATTTACGACTGCTGGAACTCTGGCGAGAGCAGCACCCGGACAGCCAGAAACAAATCCTGCTGGCTTTCAACGCGCCAGAGCCTGCGGCTCTCAGGCGGCTCACACCCGACGATCCTCAAGACGAAATTGCGGGAGCGCGCTCAAGATCCTAGCCAAGCAGGCATGCCACGCCATCCTGTAAGTCGCACTGTCGTGACAGCGACGGCCAACGCAGTGGGGACCTGATATCAAGTTAGTAACGGAACTGGTTACTATTGCTTGGCATGTTGAGACGCCGTAGGTCGATGCTGCAGCTTAACGTGGTGTTCTTCACGTGCAGAGAGTAGTCTCCTGAATAAGTGCTCTGAGCTGCACTCACCCAGAGTCTTGCCGTCCCTGCCGACTCTTGTTCTCTGCTTTGTTAAATCCAAGAGACGCTCCCCGGCTGAATCGAGGGAAAAATGCGTGACCCGCACTCCTCGCAACTTGCGCCGAAAGATGCCAAGTTTCTGCTTGCCGCTATTGTGGAGTCTTCGAATGACGCCATTATCAGCAAGAACTTGGACGGTGTAATTACTAGCTGGAACGCGGGCGCCGAGCGGCTGTTCGGCTATACAACAGAGGAAGCTCTGGGAAAGCACATGTCGCTTCTGGCCTGCCCGGGCCGTGAAAGTGAGATGCCTCACATAGTGGACCGGGTCAAGCGCGGGGAGCGGACCGAGCATTACGAAGCGTGGCGCTGCACGAAAGACCAACGCGAGGTGATAGTTTCACTGACGGTGTCGCCGATTCGGAATGCGGCAGGTCAGATCATAGGAGCAAGCAAGATCGCTCGAGACATCACCGCCCAGAAGCAAGCGGAAGAGGCCATGCGACAGGCGGAGAAGCTCGCGATGCTGGGACGCATGGCTGCGACGATCAGTCATGAAATCAGAAATCCACTCGACATGGTTACTAATCTGCTCTTCCTGATAGAAGGCTGTCTGCGCGATCGAGAGTCGCGGGATTACTTGAAGAGTGCCCAAGAAGAGCTACAACGGATCTCGAGGATAACGATGCAAACCCTCGACTTCTCCCGGCAAAGCACCCGTCCGCAGACGCTTCACATGGAAGAAGCCCTCGACTCCGCGGTTGCATTTCACAATACTCGACTACTCAGAAATCGGGTAGAGGTGCAAAGGATGTATAGGCCGTGCGAGGCCGTTCAGGCCTCGGAGGGTGAGGTGCGGCAAGTGCTTCTGAACCTGGTCGGGAATGCTCTGGATGCTATGTCTTTGGGTGGCACACTCACCCTGCGTACTCGGCAAGACAAAGATTGGAAGACAGGCCGGATAGGGATCCGCGCCACAATCGCCGATACAGGTGAAGGGATGACGCCGGAGACGAGAGCACGTCTTTTTGACGCCTTTTACACCACAAAGGGGGCAAAGGGGACGGGACTTGGGCTCTGGGTCAGCTCTGAAATCGTGAAGAGACACGGTGGGAATATTTGTGTTCGAAGCAGCAAAAGCTCGGGTAAGAGTGGCAGCGTCTTTTCTGTCTTTCTACCATCAGAAAGACCTGCCCTACTTTCGCAGAAGCCTGCACGACAGCCGCGAAACACTATGGCGGTCGAATTTCCGGTTGGCGACGCTCTGCCCATTGCTAGCGTCGCCTCCTGAACTAGGGCCGAGAAGGATGATCTCGGGAGCCGCCGTTTCAGGTATGGGCGAAAGGCTGCCAAATCGCGTCCGTAAGTCGCAGCATCGTAGCCCTTCGGTATTTCCTTCTGCGCACGGAGAGTTTCCCTGTAGATCACGGTCAGGTTGCTCTGTCCGCAGAGCAAGCAATTGTAGGCGACCGATTTGCGATGCGCCCATAGACGGGTCCAAGTGAAGTGCGGCTAAGACAAATTCCGGTGGCTTTCGCAGCAAAGGCTCTGGTCAGGCTCCATGTGCCTACGATGGAAGGTGCTTGTGCGGAGGCTGCCAGGGAGCCGATCAGCACGACTGCGAGAAGCGGGAGATACTTGATCGACATGCGGGCAGTGTAACAAGCGGACAGTCACTGCACGATTTGATTATTCTCAACACACTCGTGAGCGCGACTTATGCATTGCTACCTTCACCGGCAGCTATGACAGGGACACCATTGTGGCCGTTGCGGAAACCCTTTACCTTTGATCGAGATACGAGCATGAATTTCAGCGCCTCGACGAGAAGCGCGGCCATGCGATCGGCGGCGCCTCCGCTGGATTGGGCCTTGCGATGCAGAGTGACGGGCAGGCTTCCCAGCCGAGAGCAAACCATAGAGCGATCCGGCAGACAGGAGGTCTTCGGACAGATTGAGCGGGGTGCGCGCCGTGATACCGAGGCCGCCAAGCAACGCCGCATGCAGACCGTCGAGGCTGGGACTGCTGGCAGCGATGCGATACGGTAGGCCTATTGCTTCGAGATGTTGAATCGCGCATTTCCGGAGCGCGCACTGCGGCCCGAGCACAGCGAGATGCCTGTCCGGGCCAGTCGGCACTCATCAAAATGCGATCATCGGCTAACTATCACGGGTCTCTTCCGGTTGTATGGACGGAGTTCGGTAGCCTTTGCTGGCGAGGTGCTCGCCCATCTGCGCGTACATCGGCGTATCGTGAGGCTGCCAGGTGGCTAGGCCGTCCACATAGCGGTTGTACATGCAGAACGCGGCGGCGATAAGGACGGTGTCGTGTATCTCGATATCGGTTGCGCCTTCCGCTCGCGCCGCTTCGACGAGAAGGGGCGTGACTGTCTTCGCATCCGCTTGAACTCGGGCGGCAATGACGAGGAGCGCGCGGAGCTTTGGCGACGCGTCAGCAGTCCGCGGGTTTGCGCAGACGCTGTTGACCCATTCCTCGCCGCCGCCGGTGTGGTGCGCCGAAGCAGCAGCATGGCTCTGGTGACAGAAGTAGCAGTTGTTTAGCGAGGAGACATAGGCGGCGATCAGCTCGCGATCTCGTGAGCTCAGGGTCGTGTTTCTCCCCGCTTCGAAGAGGAGCGTATGCGCAAGGTCGCGCATGGGTGCTGCCGTCTCCGGGCGAAAGACAAAGGCCGCGCTGATGCCCGGCAGGTTGGGTGGCAATCCGATGTGGGGCATGGAAGAGATCCTCTCGGTACGATTTAGACAGCGGATTCGCTGGCGAGTTCCGCGATGTGATCGGGAGCGGGGAACTCGCTCTGGCGCGGCAGGAGCAACTGCATGCCTCCAGCGATGAAGCACGGAACAGAGAATAGAACCACTGCAAGAGGCACATAGGTGCCGGCGCGGTCGAAGCCGTGTCCCATCAGGATGGGGCCGAGCGCGCCGCCGATGGCGTAGGCCGTCCACGAGAGACCGTAGAGTGTGGCAAAGCGCCTGCGGCCGAAGTACTCAGCAAGCATATACGGAATCACATCCGCCTCACTGCCGGAACCGGCGCCCATTAGGATGGCACCGAGAATGCCGATCGACGAGGTGGTGGCATAAGCCACCGCGGCGGCGCCAGTAGCGGCGATGAGCAGCACAGCAAACGCGACGAACGGGGCCGGCAGCCGGTCCAGTAGGTGTCCGGTGAACAAGCGGGCAATGATCGCGGCAATGCCCATCGCGGAGAGGGCCAGCGCCGCGGTGCCAGCCGTGATACCCCGACCCACAAGTATGGCCGCGAGATGGGCGATGATTGCGTTCACGCTGAAGGCCGAGAGCATGACGGATACCGAGATGATCCAGAAGGCCCGTGTACGAAACGCCAACCCGATGCCCAGACCGTGCTCGGGAATAGCAGTCGTTGCCGCGGCGGCGGGCCGGTTGCGTACGAACAGGGCCGTGAGCGGAAATCCAACAAACGCGATGGCGGCGAGACTCAGATAGGCCGCACGCCATCCGTGGCTGGAGATGACATGCTGCGCAATGATGGGCAACAGGATGGACCCAGTGCCGCTCCCCGAGAGCACGATGGCAAGAGCCAGCCCGCGTCGCTTGCGGAACCAGGTGAGCACGCTCCGCGAATAGGAGAGCTGCGCGGTGCCATTGCCGACGACCCCGAGCAGTAGGTAAGAGAGGTAGTACTGAGCAATGTGGCCGCGCAGAAAAGCGAGCGACGCCATGGCAGCGGCGAAGATGAGGATGCTGGGAAGAATGATGCGCCGGGGCGGAATGCGATCCAGCAGAGAGCCAATTCCAGGCGAGACGGCAGCAACGGTAAGCGCGGCGATGGCGAACGCGTTGGAAATAGCTTCGCGATTCCAACCGAATGCGCTGTGCAACGGAACCACGAAGAGGCTGAAGGTGTAAGGCACCATTGGCGCAAAGCTGACGCCGACACCCACGAATGCCGCCAGAATGACTCGCCAGCCAGCATAGCCCAGAGAGTCTTCTTCATGACGTGTGGAAGCGGGCGCGAGCATCGAAGACATTTGCGTGCTGGTGCTGTTCACTCGTGATCCCCCGCACGAAGGAGAGTGGCCTCAGCAAGAAGCTGGCGAGCCGGAAGGCCGAATGCATTCGCGACACGATTGAAAGTCGCGAATAAACCCGTCAGGTGAATCGCTTCTGCGACCTGCAAATCCGTCCAGCCATGGTCGCGGAGGGCGTGAACGGTACCGGGAGTGACGCGTTTCCCTCCCTCGTTCACGACGGCTACAAATTCCAGCAGGGCGCGCTCTGGTTCCGAGAGATCGCGACTCTCTAAATCGCAGGCAAGGAGGGCGGTCAGCGATTCTGCGGAACCGCCATGTATGCGAAAGAAGAAGCCGTGGCTATCGGAACAATACTCACATTGATTGGTGGAAGACACGAAGGTCGCAACCATCTCCTTCTGCCGGCGAGTGAGCGCCCCGTCCGAGAAGAGCAGGCTCTCGGACATCTCCATCATGTGCTGGAGCAACGGCGGGTGCGTGGCAAAGCACTGCAGGATGCCGGGCACCTGCGGAAGGCCGAAGCGTGAACGAAACTGCGCATACAAACGTGAGACTTCAGGAGGAGCGGTGCTCTCGGCGACAAGCGCAAGGTTCGCTGCTTCGATCGGAGGAGCGCTGTCGCGCCGTTGTGCGAGCAATTCGTATTCAGGCGTGTTCATGGAGTCAGAACTCGAATCGTACGGCTAACTGAAATGCCCTGGGACCACCGGAGCCGAAGAAGCCGCCCGCTACCGTTTGCGCCTGGTAGAAGTCTGATTCAACACCGCTAGTGGTGCCGGCGAGTGGAGAGATTGAGATGTTGCGGCCGGAGTAGTTTTCCTTCAACGTTCCGCGGACGTTGACTTCGTTGAAGAGGTTGAAGACTTCGCCGACAAGGTGGACCGACATTCTGTCGTGGATGGGAAAGACCTTCTGCAGCCGCATATCAAACGAGCTGAACGGGCTGAAGAAGTTCATGCCACCCGGCACGTTCGCGATGGGACCGCCGGCATTACAGGGATACGCTGCGGGACAACTAGGGAGCGCATTCCATCGATTGATGGCAGCATTGAGCTGGTCGCTGTTCTTGATGCTGCGGCCAAGCGCATTGCGAGAGAGCAGCGGCAGACGTGCGCCGGTCGATCCGTTTATACCGCTGGTGCTGGGCAGCAGCGTGTCCGCAGGGACGCCCGACCCAAAGGTGTAGATAGGAGCGATCGAGAATCCGTAGGGCAATGTGGCATTGCCATAGAAAGTGATTCGATGACGCTCATCCGCAAGCGCGTACCCCTTCTCCTTGCGCAGACTAGCCGTCCCTTCAATGAGATTTACCTGTTCATCTTCGTTACCGTTTTCAAGCTGGTCGTCATTGGAGTAGTCAAGAGTCTTTGAGAGAGTGTAGCTGATGTTGTACTCGTAACCGAACCTTCCCATCTGCACCGGCCGGTGCGCAACGCCGACCAGCAGGCCGTCGTACCAGCTCTTTGCAGACGAGTCGATAAAAGTGACGCTGTCCGATATGCCGGAGACCGGGTCAGTGATGATGCAAAGCTGGTTGTTGCCGGGACATTGGACGTATGGAGATGTAGAGGTTGTGCTCCGCAGCAGGCTGCCGATGAGTTGCCGCTGGCCGAATACGTGCAGGCCGTCCGCCGATGCGAGCCAGTTCCTGCCGAGTTGTTGCTGAACTCCAAACGAAAACTGCTGGAAGAGCGGGTGATGCGAGTTAGGCCCCAGAGCCACGATGCCGATGCCGCCCGTCTGGTGCGGGCCGCTAAACGCGCTAGTGATTGTGGGACTTCCCGGTGCGAAGGCTGAGCCGGGCGCGAAGCAGAGGTCGAGGCTGGCGGGTGCGGGGATGTTGCGATTTGTACAGATGGAGCCGGCATATTGCGTGACAGTGAGCGCGCGATCGTTCTGAACGAGTTCCTTCGATCCAGCCTCAAGTGTGGTCCGATCGTAGTAAATACCGTAACCGCCGCGCAGCACTGTCACGCCGCGACCGGAAGGATCGAACACAAAGCCGATGCGCGGACCGAAATCTTTCGTATCCGGACTTTTGTGCAGCGGGAGGACATTCGCCATCCAGGTGCATGGCGTGCTGGGCATTGATGTCAGATTGGGGCACGGGTCGTGCGCGCTGCTCTGCCCGGTTGCATTGGAGTCGTATTCCCAGCGAAGACCCAGGTTCAGCGTGAGATTGCGACGCACACGCCAATCATCCTGCACATAGAGGCCGGTATAGTTATTCTCGATTCGCGGAATTGGCACCGGAATAATGGGCGCGGTGCTGTGTATGCCTACGGCGACCGGCAGATCGAGATCGTTGATGACACCGTCGCCGTTCAGATCCTGAAAGGCAAAGTTCGCCGGAAGAATGACGCTGCCGGTACCGAAGACATTGATGAGCCCCGATACCCAATAGTGCTGGAACTCCGCGCCGACGCGAAGATTGTGCCGGCCAAGGGTGAGCGCAAATGAGTCACGCAGCTGAAAGCGGTTGAGATGCGTCGCCTGCGGGAGATTGAAGTTCGCACCATCGGCGAGGTCAGGAAAGATCAGCTCGTTTCCGAGATTCAGCTGCGGGTTGGTCAATGGAGCGTTCTGCGGGTACGGCGGAATGTCATTGTAGAAGTTGTCGTAGTGGAGGGTGAAGTCATTCGTCCGGTTTGATCCGATCACGCGTGTCCAACCGGCAACCGCGGAATTGAAGCGGTTTAGAGCATTCTGCCGCTCTGCTGCCGTTAGCAACGGCGTGGGCGACGCTGCGGTGGCCTGTGCCGTGTCGGTTGAGCGGTTAAAGCTGTATCGCAGGCTGAAGATGTTGTTTTCATTCAGGTGATAGTCCAGACGATTGGAGAGAAGAAGGTCGCGCAATGGCGCGGCGGCAGCGGTGTTGAGAATGGTATCCGTGGCAAAGTCGCGCGTGCCCGTCTGGATGGCGGCGTTCTGGTTGCGGTACTCGATGGACGAAAAGAAAAAGGCCTTGTCCTTGATGATGGGGCCACCGACGGAGCCACCAAACTGCTCGCGATCGAAGCGAGGAACCGGCAAGGATCGATTGAACGTCGCCGGGAGCGCCTGCAGGTTGCGATTGCGCTCAAAGATGAAAGCAGAGCCATGGAACTGATTGGTGCCGGAGCGGGTCACGATGTTGATGATGCTGTTCCCGGAGCGTCCTACTTCGGCTGTGAAGCGGGCTGTCGCAATTTGAAACTCACCGACAGAATCCTGCGGCAGATTTGCGAGTGTGCCTCCGACTACCTCATCATTGTTGTCTCCGCCATCGATGGTGATGTTGCCTCCTCGACCGAAGCCGCCGGCAGAGCTGATCTCCACGGTGTTGGTCTTCGTGGGATCAAAGGTGGGACCGGGGCGATTGCCAGGGAGCAGAAATGCGAGTTCCAGAAAGTTTCGCCCGTTCAGCGGAATGTTCCGAATGGTCTGCGAGGTGATCTGCCCTTGCAGCATGGACTGCGTCAGGTCGACGCCAGAGGTGACCGCATCCACACTGATCGTGCTGGACTGCTTTGCCACGGCAAACTGTGAGTCGAGAGTGAGGGTGCGGCCGGGCTCCACGCGAACACTGGGGTACTCGATATCTGTGAACCCTGTAGAGGTTAACAGCACCTTATAAGTGCCGGGCAGCAGATTTGGAATGGCGAACGAGCCGTCTGTGTTCGTATGGGTTTCGCGAGTTGCTCCCTGAGCGATGTCGGTTGCTAGAACGTCAGCGCCTGAGATGGCGGCGCCACGCGGGTCGCGGGCGATGCCGCTCACTGTTCCTGTAGGAACCTGCGCCTGTACACACGGCGCCAGAAATGGCGCACCCCAAGAACACACACATAGAGTGGCCCCAAGCAGGAACGAGGTGCGCATTGCAGTGGTCTCCCGGAAAATGCCTGGCGCTGGTTAGCTAGCTTGCGGATGTTTCCAGCCTGGGCAGTATATGTTTTTGAACTTGCCGCATAGTAAGAGCCGCGCAGGCACGCGTCTTCCATCGTTCGGTTGAATTCGTCTTCCACCCGTTCCCGATAAGATCTTCGCGCGAATGTTCTACCGTTTCGCAAGCGCAGCGCTTATATTTGCGGACGATACGGCGCTCACAGGATCAGCCGTGACGTCGAAAGATGAGGTTCAGGCTCAGCCATGCCGCACATCAAGTTACCCGAGGGTTTGCAGGGACTACGTGGCCCGATGGCTTTCCGTCCTAAGACAGCGAAGCCACTCAACGAACTTGCGGAGGCGTTACTCCACGCACCTAACTCCCTGCCGCAGACGGACAGAGAGCTGATAGCCACGTATGTCTCGTCTTTGAACGAATGCTACTTCTGCCAGACGGTACATGGGTCAATCGCCGCGGCATGCATGGAGGGTGACGAAGATACTGTTCGCAACGTAAAGCGGGACTTCATGAGCGCTGCTGTCTCCGAAAAACTCAAGGCACTCCTGGCAATCGCGGGTAAGGTGCAGAAGGACGGCAAGCTAGTTACGGCTGAGGACAT
The DNA here is from genome assembly GCA_025462805.1 of Acidobacteriaceae bacterium. The sequence goes on along the minus strand of JAOAPJ010000314.1, from coordinate 10,760 downwards.
CTCAACTGCAGGAAAGCATGGCGCCACCGACACCGAGATTCACGACACTGTACTGATTGCTGCAGCATTCTGTATGTACAATCGTTATGTTGATGGATTGGACACATGGCAGCCGCACGACGAGGCGCTTTACCGGGAACGCGGCAAAAAGACGGCGCGCGAAGGGTACATCACGATGAGCCGTGAATATCTACCTGCGAAATAGAGCCGTTATCAGCGAATCGCCTCTTATCGGACAAGTCGTTGCCGCCAATAGACTCATTGGCCTTCTCAATGAGCACATAATCGCCGCCTCACTCACCGATAGGATCGAGGATAGACTGCGATCTCCTCGGCAAGACGGCTTCCGCGATGTACCCATCTGACCCGCTTCTAGGGCCTTGATCACTTTTCCGTCTGGGCCGGTTTCGGTGAATTTGCCTAGCTCCGGCGGTCATATCAACGAAGTCCTAATTTAGTCTGCCGTTCTTGAGTTAGACCGGTCGTGGAAAGCCTCGCTTGACTCCACAATCGGCAGACCCCTTGTTCGCCATGCATGAAATCCACCGATCATGTCCGTCGCACGCCACAGTCCGAGATCCTGCAGAGCCGCGGCAGCCAGGCTAGAGGCATAGCCTTCGGAACAGAACACGATCACCTGGAGGTCATGATGGGTGGCGACCGGCAGCCGCGCGCTGGAAGCTGGGTCGAACCGCCATTCGAGCACATTCCGCTCGACAATCAACGCGCCCGCAATACTGCCCTCACTCGCGCGCTGGCTTTCGGGGCGAATATCAACGAGTATCGCCTCTGCTTTTGCCACCGCCTCGTAGGCGTCATCCGGAGACAGCCGTCGCAATCGAGCACGTGCTGCTGAAAGCATCTGCTCAATGCTCAAGGCACTGGTCCGATTCGGCGTACATCTCGTCTGCACATGCCACCCCTGATCAGACGTCTCGGCAAGCTCCACCGCGCGTTCCCGCGGAACTAATCGATCCCCTTCCAACTCGTACTCGTTCATCTCGCTAAGCGGGGGCGAATACGCGTGAATGCTGACGGCCGGCGCGAGAGAGACATTGCGAACGTCGTGCGCGCAATCGGGACCGAATGCGCGCGGATTACCCGGATATATCACGAGCGTCCGGTCACCAGGACGATGCTCCTCGAGGATACCGGTGGCTACAACGAATGCTCCCGAAGACCCGCCGTGGTCGTGCAAGCCGGTGGATTGACCGGGTAGCCAACTGATTACCCAAATGTCATGGTCCGGACCGTCATACAGCCGCTCGTACCAGCGCTCTTCGGCGCGAAGCCGCACCCGATGCATCCATCCATCAGACGACACGAACAACGAAACGATGTTGGCGAGTTCCTCAGGCGTTCTCGAGCCCGGGCTAGACATCAACGTGCTGCTGGCCTCCCGCTCCAGTCGTGCATCTGTTGCGATTTGCATAGAATCTCTCCAGAGCTGAACCGTCCCAAACTAGTCATGGCGCGGATACCGGATGACCATCGAGGCCGAAAAGTTCGCCGCGTCCCACAGGTTGCTGTTCGCGATCGCGTCATAGGTGCTCTTCGAAGTACTGCACGTGACACCATGAGTAGCCTGGCGCGGGGCGCATCGGGGTAAACCCATGGTCGCGAATCCGCGTCATGCTGAACCCTGTGAGAAGAACGATGCGAGGAATTAACGAGCGGTGGCGAAGACATCGCCGCTCAACTCAACAGGGAAAACCTGTGAGGAGCAACAACGACAATTCTCCAATTGCAGGTGCATGTCAAAAGCATAGCTGTAAGACAAAGCCGCGTCAATACAGCGAAGCCAAGTGCTAGCGTAAGAATTAGAGGAAGTTGCTGTAATGAGATTGAAGATTGCGAATGTTGGAGAAGCGGTTCTGCGTACGAAGGCTCGCTCACTATCCATGGAGGAAATCCGCAGCACGTACATGCGCGATCTGATCGAGCACATGCGTGAAACGCTTCACGATGCGCCGGGTGTCGGGCTCGCTGCTCCGCAGATTGGCATCCCGCTGCAACTCGCAGTGATCGAAGATAAGGCCGAATATCACGCTGCCTTGTCCGGCACAGAACTTGTCGAACGCCAGAGGCGGCCGGTTCCCTTCCATGTGCTCGTTAATCCACACCTGCAATTGTTGTCCCATCCGGAGGTGCTTTTCTTCGAGGGATGCCTGAGTCTTCCAGGTTTCACAGCCTTAGTTCCCCGCGCCAGCAAGGTAGTGGTCGAGGCGTCCGATCACATGGGCAAACCGGTGCATATTGAAGCGACAGGTTGGTATGCGCGTATCCTGCAGCACGAAATCGACCATCTCCAAGGCACTCTGTATATCGATCGAATGCTGACCCGCAGTTTCTCGTCCCTTGAAAACTACAACCGCCGCTGGAAGGCCAAATCGCGTAATGACTTGGAGCAGGAATTTGGTGTCCCGGAAGCAAAACTACTTTCCTGATGACCGCGCGGCACGCGCAGCGTCCTAGAACTCCTGTCGGCTTTGACGGCTCTTACTTTCCATCCGCAGGACGCAGATACGTCCGAAGGAAGACTAGTTGACGTTGATATGAATCCAGAAGATGGTCGGGTTGTCGAAAGCCGTGTCCCTCCTGGGGATAGGTTATATATTCATATGTTTTCCCGGCGCTTTTGAGCGCGGCAACCAATTCCTGCGACTCTTGCGGTGGCACCTGCGGGTCTTGTTCGCCATGCATGATGAGAAGTGGCGTTCTAATCTTGTCCACATCTGGTAGCACATTGGCTCTGCGGTAGACGGCAGGTTTGGCTTCAGGCGGTCCGCCCATCTTCGTTTCCCAGCGAATGCGCGAATTGCGGTTTGTGTATTTGAGAAACAGAGCACGATCGACGACACCGAACATCTCTATGCCTGCTGCGAATGTATCGGGAAGTTTGGCGACCGCATTTGCGACGACAGTGCCCCCATGACTACCGCCGCCAATGGCCACGCGCTTCGGATCCGCCAGACCACGATCAACTAGCGCTTTCACAGACGCACCAATGTCATCGATCTCGCCGCCACCGGAGTCTTCAACATTCAGATTGCGGAGATGCTCGCCGTATCCGGTACTGCCCCGGAAATTGGGCTCGAAGACAAGGTAGCCTTCCTGAGCGAGAAATAAAGACCATGGAGAGAGACTGAGGACCACTTGACCTTCGGGACCGCCGTGCGCCCAGATGACAAGCGGGAACCGTGAGCCAGGCCTATAGTCCCTTGGACGGTACAGAATGCCAGCGAGTGGAAGGCCGTCTTTTCCGTGAAAGTGGAAAACCTCAGGTTCGGGAATCTCAGCTTGCTCAAAGACAGAAGGCGCTAACGGCTGGAGAGGATGGACATGGTTTCCGTGAATTGCAGCCGCATAGGTGGAAGGCCCACGGAAGACGGTGCCACGCTGGAAGTAGATGGTCCGCCCGTCCGGTGACCATTGCGGGTCAGTTTCGATTCCAGAGAACTGAGTGAGACGGCGGGGAGCAGAGCCATTTACAGGAACAATCCAGATGTGGTGTTCTTCAAGCGAATCTCGATTGGACACAATAGCGATGGACTTACCATCGGGGGAGTACGAGGGAGTCTCGTCTTCACCCTCACCTATCGTAAGCTGTCGTGGCTTGCCTCCAATGGCTGAAATCAGAAACACCTTGTCCCAGCCTGTATCCTGCAGAATGACGGCCAGGGTCCGGCCGTCGGGCGACCAGGCGGCGGTGTTGACGGCCCATGCACCACCCGCGTCATTCTTCGCCACATAAACATCGAACGCAGGCTCCTTCGCTCGGCCGTTGGTTTGATCGAAGGCTAAGACTTTAAGCTTTCCGGAGAAGTACGGCCGGGAACGTTCGGTGTAAGAAATGCGAGTGCCATCCGGTGACCAAGCGGGATTCGGTGCGAACCGATCGGAAGATACGGCGTCCCCATGGTCAGGCGAGGGATTATTGGTCGCATCTTCGCCGGTGTAAACCTCTAACGGAGCAAGGTCGTTCTTTGCCCTGCCGTCCTCTGTCACAACCCAAAGTTCGTTAGAGCCGGTCCGACCAGATTCGTAGAGTATCCATTTGCCGTTAGGATTCCATTTCGGAAGATGATCGGCTGCTCCGCGCGGATCGCCTGGACCTGCGATACCGTCCGTGATCTGAAGTGGCTCACCGCCAGAGGCAGAAACAATCCAAATGCTCCCTTTGCAAACGAAGGCGAGTTTTTTACTGTCTGGCGACCAACTCACCTCTGATTTGGGACCAGTCGTCGAAGTAAGGTGGTGGCTAGGTCCTCCGCTTGCAGGTTGTAGGGCAACTTGCCCCTTGTCGATGATTGCGAAGTATCTGCCATCGGGCGAGAGAACGCCGGGACGCTCGCGTACGATGTTGACAAGGTCTTTTAGCGCAATTCGACTTTTCTGCGCGAAAGATGGCAGGGCCGCGACGAATAGAAGCAATGCTACGAAAGTCTTCATATACTTGTCCTCGGGGCGACGCCTCAAAAGCTGAACTTGCCAACCAGTACAATCACACGGCCCGAAACGACGGCCCCTTGTCCTGTGCCGTAGATACTGGTTGGCGAACTCACCGTGCTCGTGATGAGGCCGACCGACCCAGAGCTTACGTTTCCATTGGGTACTGCAAAGTTAGGGTGATTGAACAGGTTGTAGGCACTGGCTCCGAGTTCGAACGCCGCGCGCTCTCCTACCGGAACTTTTTTGGTGAGTTGGCTGGCGACAGTAAAACATCCCGGGCCACGGAAACTGTTGGGCCTCACGTTACCGAAGTCGGCTTGCTGATCTTTGGTTGCGAATTGTGGCGCGGTGAAGCACGGAGTACCAACGGCAAACCGCGAGCAGCTTTTGTTCACCAGGCTTCGGTCGAGTAGGCCAGCCAGAACAGTGCCTCCGAAGGAGGTGGACAGGTTCCCTGGAATCTGGCTGTTTGTAACTGAAAAAGGTCGGCCACTGTAGAGATAAAGCTTGCTTCCGAAAGTCCAATTGCCGAGCGCGGATTGAAGCCACCGCTTGTTCTGCCTTGGCGTAGTCCAGAGGGCATCCGCTGTAAAGTTGTTCCGCGTGTCGAAGCCGGTATCTCCGTAACCAGCGCGTGGGTTGTAGGGATTGTAGACAAACTGCGTTGTCGAGGTGCCGGACGGTGGATCCAATTGAAGAGCGTGACTCCACGTATAGAAAGCTTGCGCCTGGAACCCGTACCCGAAGCCATGCCGTATCTGCGCTGTCAGGCCGTTGTAGTTCGAATAGCCAGACGTGAGGACTTCGCTGACGGTGGAGAATCGAGGATCGGGGATTGAGGTGGGCAGCCCGCCGAACCCCTGCGGATAGCGGATCGGCGTGCCGATGAAGGCGTTGGCATCGGCATTGATGATCGCCTCGTCATATGCATGATTGCCCGAATATGTCAGGACGAACACATCGCGCGAAGTTAACGGCTGCTCTATCTCAAGGCTCCACTCGCCAACCTTGATAGTGCTGAACTGATTTGGGTAGGCATAGAAGCTAGGTGTCGCGAACTTCACTTTCCAAGCGCCGTCTGGAGATCAGTGAGGTTGCTTCCATTCGCAAATCCACTCTGAAATGCTTGATTGGATGCGATGGCAACGACCTGTGAGCTGTTGGAGTCTGAACCCAACGCGACGTCTCCGTAGCTGACAATGGGCGTGAACTTATTCGGCGCATTGCCGAAGGTGTTCGCTGCGACGTTGCCGGCGAATGTGTTGGCGAAGAGTCCGGCGCCTCCACGGATGACGGTTTTCCCCTCGCCAAGTGGCGACCAGGCAACACCAAGCCGGGGCTCATACACAATGCCTTCGAGGTCGGCGAAGGTCTTATCCAGGCCAGTTTTGATTGTGCTGTTGTATGGCACCTTCGCCCCCGCCCGATAGCCGGAAGAGAGGAAGGCTGTGTCGAAGCGCGAGAAGCAATCCTCTTTGCAGGAAGGATTTCCTTGCAGTTCGAAGCGAAGGCCGTAAGTGACGTTCAGGTTTTTGTGTACTCTCCATTCGTCTTGTCCATAAAAGCCCAAGGAGTTAAGGCGGGTATGAGCCATTGCCAATCGTGGGAAAGACTGTTTGAAGGTGCTGCCCGTACCTGTACTGTTGACGGTGCCCGTAGCGAAGTCGGTGAGATCGGTAAAGGTATATGCGCCAATAATTGAGCCGCTGGAGATGCTTGAATCCGAGATGCGGTTATTCCGATCGTTCACTCCGGCCTGCAGGGTGTGGTGTCCACGACTCCAGGAAACGTCGTCAATTAGTTGGAACTGCTCCCCTCGACGGCCGGTCGGAAGCAAAGCATTCACGTTAGCAAAACCGGTTCCAGTGCTGCTGTTTGCGCTGCCGTTGGCCCCCCCATCATTGAAGGTGACGTTTCCCGGGAAGGCAGCTTGAGCGGCCAGGAAGTCCGCAACGCCGAAAACGGCTGAATACCAGTTGCCGCTGGCAATGAAGTTGTTAACGAAATTCGGTGTGATCGTGTAGGTGTAGTTGACTTGGGGAATGGTCCACGGCTGGTTGCTTTGTTGATTGAAGATTGGACTAATCGGGCTGGTAGCGCTAGCTTGAATGCCCCAGTCGCGGCTGACTCGGAAGTACACCTTCTGCCGGTCGTTTATGTTGTAATCAATGCGGCCGGATGCGTAGGTCTCGGTATTGAGACTTGATGCATTCGTTCCGAACGCAACCGAGCAGGGCACCTCCTTACCAAAGCGAGGGCCGCTCGTGCCATTCACATAAGTACCGGAAAATGTTTGTTTGCCGCAGCCGAGATTGCCCGTCCCGTCCTGCAACGGCGCAGTTCCGTTCGTGACCGGTGTGGCGCGAGCTACGCCCGGCGCAGCGTTGTAGAGCGAAAACAGCTGTTGGTAGAACGGCACGGACGCCGCCGGAATGTGAGCGAGTGTGTATTGTTGAAACGCCGGAGATGGCAGCGAAATGACGCCGCTGGACGGCAGAGCGTAGCGCAGGCCTTCCGTATTCGCGAAGAAGAGCAGCTTGTTTGTGACGATGGGACCGCCGATGGAGGCTGCGTATTGATTGGCGACGGAACGTCCACGGGGTGTTCCAGTCAGGTTGTTGAAGTAGTCGTTGGCGTTGAAAATCGCGTCGTTGTAATTTTCGGTCAGATTGCCATGAAACTGGTTTGCTCCTGAACGGGTAATGTAGTTCACCTTGGCCCCAGCCATACGCCCGTATTGAGCGCTGAACGCATTCACGATCACGGCGGCTTCCTGGATATCATTTGCGCCGAGAGTGTTATTACTCGCGCCTGACTTGTTGTTCAGGTTGTAGGGTTCAGTAATATCAGCGCCATTGATCGTGAAAAGGGCCGAACTGAAGGGCAGTCCATTCACATTGAAGTTGGTGTTTCCGCCTCCAACATTGAGGCGCAGACCAGGTGTAGTGAAAGCGATGTTCGTGATATCGCCACCATTCACGGGCATGTTAGCGACTTGCTTCAGACTGAAAGACGTAGCCTGGTTTGCATTCTCCGTCTGGAGCAGGGGGGCGTCGCTGCTTACATAGATCGACTGGTTTAGCGAGTTTATGGACAGAGTGAGATTTGCTTACTGCTCTTGCCCTACAAGCAAGTTAAAGCGGGATGTATTCGTCGTCTGACCGGCCGCTTCGGAGGATATGACGTACTCTCCCGGCTTAAGGAACGCAAAACGATATTGACCGGACTCGTTTGTTTTGGTCATGCGAACGGCACCGCTCTCCGTTTGCTGGATTGTAACCACCGCGTTAGGAACCACGGCCCCAGCGGCATCCGTTACGGATCCGACAACAGTGCCACTGGTGACTGTCTGGGGGAATGCAGAGCCCGACAAAAGCAGCAGGTAGCTTAAGAACGATCGCGCAGCTCTTTGAATACGCATGGCGTCTTTCCTCCGAAATCTCTTCTCCGAACGCGCACTGCAAATGCAGCACGGCGCGTAGACCACGTCTAGTTGGACAAGTTCGCAGAGATGAGCGACGAGGAGGCTGAAATCCACTTGCTTTTAGCGGAAGCCGCACAAGGCACAAGCCGAGTGTCGAAGCGGCAAACCATGAACTGTCAGAAGTGGAAAGAGATCAGGAGCGACATCGAGTACGCGCTGCACGGCACGGGGAAGCAGGAGCAAAGGAGCCCTTCGTCGCTATGGAGCCATGAGCCATATCCGATGAATATAGCATGTCGATCTGAAGCGGTCGCACTTCGTAGCACAGCTCAGCCTGCGCTCCTTCAAATACCAGGCGCCGCTCGCTCCTTCAAATACCAGGATCGGCGAGTCTCCAGCGACTCGAACCGGCGTGGCTGTCAACTGTCGATAACAAAGCAAAGCGCTCATGCACCGGTTTCTCCGGTTAGAGGATTCCGGATGGGATGGGTCCCGCGCACGCGCTGTTCCATGAGTATCACTCGGACGAGTCCACCAACCCGGATGCGATCCTGTTTAACGTGCTGGGCGGGTGACGGACCCGGCCGGAGTTTCACGACGTGCTGTAGACCCGCCCGCGACTTCAAACTGACCCCCTACGGGACCATTACCGGTTCTGGTGCCCTCCGGTCGCACACAGGGAACGTGGCGCGAACTAGGACGGGCCTACGCTGAGGTCTGCTGCCGCGTTGTAGGCAGCGCGCGGGTCCGCTACTTCTTCGCATCCGGCACCATGGGTATCGTCGACCGCGTAACAGGTGCGGTCACCATTGAGCAGCAGCAATGATAGACGCCGTAGGACCCGCGCCTCACCACACCGGTGCCCAATGCGGCATCCGTTCTTGTTGATGGCGGCTCGGTTATGCTCAGTTCAATGAGCGAAGAAGCTGGAGTTTTGCCGAACGTGCCGGGGGATCACCCACTTTTAGAATTTCTTCCGCCCTCGTTCCAAGCACACCTAGTGACTCCTGCACCGGATCAGCTATGGCATTACACGTCGATGCATGGGATGCACGCGATTCTTGATCATGGAGAGATGTACGCCACGGATGCGCGGTTTCTCAACGACAGGGACGAACTGTTCCATGCTGCCAAATATGCAGACCGGCTGATCGAAGATCAGCCGTATCCTCAAGAGGTCATCGCTTTCGTTCGACAACACGTTGCGGACTGGTTCCGCATTTTCCTCTCGTTTAAGAATCCATATCGCAACTACGTCACCTGCTTCACATCGCGCAGGGATGATCTCAGCCAGTGGAGAGCGTATTCGGCAGGATCAGCCGGAGCCAGCATGGCTTTTGATCTTCGGGAATTCCACATGCCCGGTCTGGCTCCCTGCGTATACCGTGACGAGGAAAAGAGGCGGCTGCTCGGGGATGCGTTCGACGAGATATTCAGAGTAGGTGATATGCACTTCAGAGCAGATCCAGCGCTTCTCCTACCACCAGATGCGACACTTCCCGCCGAAATAAAGGCCAGGTTCCCCGGTGCGGAAGAGAACGTCAAGATCGCAGGCTCGCGTTTGTTAATGCCAATCATGACGATTCTCCCTCTCTTCAAAGACAGCTCGTTTGAAGCGGAGAATGAATGGAGGATCGTAATGACCTGCTCCCAGGAATCTCTACCAAATGAAACTGGAGTTCTCTCGTAAATTGAACGGGAGGACGGAGCATGAAGAAGAGCCGTTTCAGCGAAGAGCAGATCATCGGGGTGTTGAAGCAGCACGAGGCCGGGGTGAAGACGGCGGAGTTGTGCCGGGAACATGGGATCAGCGCGGCGACGTTCTACCAGTGGAAGTCGAAGTTGGGTGGAATGGAAGTGAGCGAGGCGCAGCGGCTGAAGCAGATGGAGGACGAAAACCGCCGTCTGAAGCTGCTGGTGGCCGAGCTGAGTCTGCACGGCGAGGCGCTAAAGGCAGTGATCCGAAAAAACGGCTGGAGCTTGCCGAGCTGAGGACAGAAGTAGCGTTCGTCTCGGCGGAGTACCAGCTCAGCGAACGCACGGCCTGCAAGCTGCTGGGCGTGGAGCGGTCCAGCTATCGATACGAGCCAAGGCCGGAGCGCAAGGCAGCGTTGCGTGAGGATCTGGTGAAGCTGGCGCGTCAGAAGCCGCGTTACGGCTATCGCCGGCTGCACGCGCTGCTCAGCCGACGCGGTCACGACGTGAACGTGAAGCGGGTGTACCGGCTGTATGTGGAAGAGGGTCTTACGGTGCGGCGGCGCAAGCGCAAGCGGCTGGTGCGGGATCGCGCAGCCGAGCCGCGACTGAGCCGAGCGAATCAGGAGTGGGCGATGGACTTCATCGTGGATGGGCTGGCGACGGGCAGGATGGTGCGCATCCTCAGCGTAGTCGATGTGTACACGCGCGAGTGCCTGGCGCTGGAAGCGGACACCAGCCTGGGTAGTGGACGTGTGACGCGGGTGCTGGAGCAACTGATCGAAGAGCGTGGGCGGCCCGAGGCGATGCGCTCGGACAACGGTCCAGAGTTCTGCTCGCGCCGCATGTTGGGTTGGGCCGAGGAGCGAACGATCGAGCTGGTGCACATCCAGCCCGGTCGGCCCATGCAGAACGGCCACGTCGAGAGCTTCCACGGCCGGCTTCGCGATGAGTGCCTCAACGCTCACTGGTTCCGCACCCTGAGCCACGTCAGGAGTACACTCGCGACCTGGCGTGAGGAGTACAACTGCGAGCGCCCCCATAGCTCGCTCGACTATCGCACACCACAAGAGTTCCGCCAGACACTGGAAGGGAGCAGGGCCATGGCCCTGCTCCCTTCCGAAACCACAACCATCAACCCAACCGAGAATTTCCAGTTATGACTGGATGAGTAATCGGGGGCAGGTCA
>JAOAPJ010000309.1 GCA_025462805.1 Acidobacteriaceae bacterium | reverse complement strand
AAGATTGCGGCCATCCTGGTGTTCGTCTTCGCGGGGGCCAGCTTCATCGAGCCGCGCCACTATCATCCCTTTTCGCCGAATGGGTGGTCCGGCGTGCTGACCGGCGGGTCGATCATCTTTTTCACGTATATCGGGTTCGACTCGGTGTCGACGGCGGCCGAGGAGTGCAAACACGCGCAGCGCGATGTGCCGATCGGCATCCTCGGCACGCTGGCGGTGTGCACGGTTCTCTACATCGGTGTCGCGGTGGTGCTGACCGGGCTGGTGCCGTGGAACAGCATGATGGGCGACGCGGCGCCGGTAGTGAACGCGCTGAAGAAGCTGGCGATCAGCACCGGGGCGCACCGCCTGCACTGGGTGCGGCTGTTCGTGCTGCTGGGTGCGCTGATGGGGATGATCTCGTCCATCCTGGTATTTCAGCTTGGCCAGGCGCGGGTGTGGTTCGCCATGTCGCGCGACGGCCTGCTGCCCAGCGCCTTCAGCCGGATTCATCCGCGCTTCCGCACGCCTGCACTGGCCACTTGGGTGGCGGGGTTTGTGGTGGGCATTCCGGGCGGGCTGCTGGATATCGGAACGGTATCGAACCTGTCGAACATCGGAACCCTGTTCGCCTTCGTGCTGGTGTCGATCGGCGTGCTGATCCTGCGCTATCGCGAGCCGGAGCGGCATCGCAGCTTCCGTGCGCCGCTGGGCCCGGTGATCCCGGTGCTGAGCATCGTGTTCTGCGTGGTGCTGATGACCGGCCTGGAGGTGCTGACCTGGGTGCGCTTCTTCGGGTGGCTGGCGATCGGGCTGCTGGTGTACTTCTTCTACTCGCGGCATCGCAGCGAGTTTGCCCCGGCAAAACGATAGGCCGATAGACTGGTCGAGTGAATGGATCGACCAGTGAGAGCAGCCGTGACTTCCTGCGCCGCCTGCCCAAGGCCGAGCTGCACCTGCATCTGGAAGGCACGGTCACTCCGGAGACCCTGGTTGAGCTGAGCGAGCGGCACCCGGAGGGACGGCTCAGCCTCGAGCAATCGCGCGCGCTCTATCGCTACTTCGATTTCAGCGGCTTCCTGATGGCGTTCAAGGCGATCACGGAACGGCTGCAGAGCCCGGCGGATTACGAGCTGATCACGTATCGCATGGCACAGGTGCTGGCGGCGCAGGGCGTAGTGCATGCCGAGGTGTACGTCTCGGTAGGGGTGGTTTACTACTGGCGGCGAATCGAGTTCGAGCCGCTGTTCGCCGGCATGGAGCGTGGGCGCCTGCAGGCGGAGCGGGAGTTCGGGATCAGCATCCTCTGGATCTTCGACGCGGTGCGGCACTTCGGCGTGGAGGAGGCGGCGCCGGTGTTTCGCAAGGCGGCGGAGATGCGGCGGCAGCATGCATCGATTGTCGGCATCGGGATCGGGGGCGATGAGCGCCGCACCGCGGCCGAGCCGTTTCGTGAGCTGTATGCGGAAGCGCGGGACGCGGGGCTGCGGCTGACCGCGCATGCGGGGGAGACGGTGGGGCCGGAGAGCATCTGGGGCGCGCTGAATATCGGTGCGGAACGGATCGGCCATGGGCTTTCGGCGCAGGATGATCCTGAGCTGATGGAGCTGCTGGCGGAGCGGCAGATTCCGATCGAGATCTGCATCACCTCGAATGTGCGGACGGGGTCGTGCGCGACGGTGGCGCAGCACCCGGTGCGGCGCTACTTTGATGCCGGACTGATGATCACACTGAACTCGGACGACCCGACGCTGTTTGGGAGCGACCTGCTGGGGGAGTACGGCCTGGCGGAGCGCGAGTTCCAGTTCACGCACGAGCAGCTGCGCGAGATCGCGACCAACTCGATCGAGGCCAGCTTCCTTGCGCCCGGTCCTAAAGTGGAACTGCTAAAGAGCATTGATGCAATGGTTTGATCGCTCTTCCCAGAATGTCGCATCCCATCTCACACGCTGGTAATGCAGACTTTCTTAAGCGTCGCTGCGTTATCATGCTGGTAGACGAGAGCGACATTCGGAGGCGTACCGTCGAGGCGCTCACACGGGGAGAGACCATGAGCAACCTAATTCCATTCCAGAAAAAGCCTAACTACCTGCTGCGTGCCGTCGGCTGGTCGGGACTGGCGGTGGGGGTGGTCTCAGTGGGTCTTGCCGTGGGCTGGGAGTTGCGGCTGCGTTACAAGTTCAACCACCGCTCGCCGTATGACTTCTATTCGCATGCCGGGGATCAGGATCCGCTGGACTCTTACGCCGTAGGCGTCTGATCCAAGACACATTGACGTTGACCGAAGGGCGGAGGCGACTCCGCCTTTTGTGCGTCTGCAGTCTGCGTGAAGGCGGAGGGCAACTGTTTACGACGGGGCGCGAGTCTGAGTTGAGGGGAGTGTCGCCCCCGAGGTGAGCGCGCATGCCTGGTCGGCCATGTGGGGTTTCCTGGTGGCTGCTGGTCCTTCTGTTCTGCCTGCCGCTGAGTGCCGAGCAGACGGAATCCATTCTGATCGATGCGCAGGCTCCTGCGACGCCGCTGCCGCACTTCTGGGAGCAGATGTTCGGCTCCGGCCACGCGAACCTTGCGCTGCGCGAGGACTATCGCAACGACCTGACGGCGGTGAAGAGCGTGACCGAGATGAAGTATGTGCGGTTCCACGGCATTCTCGACGACGAGAACGGAGTCTACACCGAGGACGAGCACGGCCAGCCGCAGTACAACTTCACCTACGTCGATGAGATCTACGACGGCCTGCTGGCGCGCGGCGTGCGGCCGGTGGTGGAGATCAGCTTCATGCCGAAGCAATTGGCAGCGCATGCTGCGCCGCATGCCTTCTGGTACAAGCCGAACGTGGCGCCGCCGAAGGATTATGCGCGGTGGGATGCGCTGATCCGCGCGCTGGGACAGCACCTGGTCGAACGTTACGGGGCGGACGAAGTGGCGCAGTGGTACTTCGAGGTGTGGAACGAACCGAATATCGACTTCTGGGTGGGCGAGCCGAAGCAGGCGACGTACTTCGAGCTCTACAGTCACACGGCTCGCGCGTTGAAGGCGGCCAGCCCGCGGCTGCGCGTGGGCGGGCCTGCGTCGTCTGCCATGGAGTGGGTG
>JAOAPJ010000307.1 GCA_025462805.1 Acidobacteriaceae bacterium | reverse complement strand
GTGAAATATCTGGCCGATGACAAGCTGGAGGGGCGCGGGCCGGGCACGCAGGGCGATCATCTCGCGGCGAAGTACATCTCGGACCAGTTCGCGGCGTATGGACTGACGCCGGCGGGAGACAAGGGGTCCTGGTACCAGAAGGTGCCGCTGTATGCGGTGCACACGGTGGCTGACAAGAGCAGCTTTCAACTGGTGCCCAAGAGCGGCGAACCGCTGACCCTGAAGTATGGCACCGATTTTGTGACGAATAACCAGACCGGCGCCGCGGCAGCCGATATCGATGCGCCGGTGGTGTTTGTCGGCTATGGCATCAACGCGCCGGAGTATGACTGGAACGACTACAAGGGCGTGGACGTGCGGGGCAAGGTGGTGCTGATCATCGTGAATGAGCCGCCGTCCGACCGCGATGCCTTCTTCAAGGGCAAGGCGCTGACTTACTACGGGCGCTGGACATACAAGTTCGAAGAGGCGGCGCGGCAGGGCGCGGTGGGCGCATTGATTATCCATCGCGAGGACCTGGCCAGCTATCCGTGGCAGGTGGTGCGAACATCGTGGTCGGGGGAGAAGAGCTATCTGGTAGGCGATCCGCTGGCGAAGCTGCAGGCGGCGAGTTGGATCCAGCATGACATCGCGGACAAGCTGGCGCAGTCTGCGGGCTCCGACATCGACGCGCTGATCTCCGAGGCGGGGCAGCGGCATGTGTCGCGCGAGCTGGACTGGCGGCTGAAGGCGCACATTGTCAGCGAGAAGCGGAGCTTCGATTCCGAGAATGTGATTGGGATGGTCGCGCCGAAGAGAGCGGGGCCGGAGCAGGCGGTGCTGTACACCGCGCACTTCGATCACCTGGGCATGGACAAGAATGCGCCGGGAGACAATATCTACAACGGCGCGGCGGATAACGCGACGGGGTGCGGGATCCTGCTGGAGATTGCGCGCGCGTATGCGGATGCTGCGAAGGCAGGCGCACCTCCGCCGCATCGGGTCTACTTCGCTGCAGTGACGGCGGAGGAGCAGGGGCTGCTGGGGTCAGAGTATCTGGGGATGCATGCGCCGGTGCCGCAGAAGGACCTGACGCTGGACCTGAACTACGACATGCTGCTGCCGGTCGGGCTGCCGACATCGACGGAGGTGTCGGGCGCCGAGCGGACCACGTTCTACCCGACGGTGGAGAGCGTGGCGAAGGCGTTCCAGTTGACCATCCAGCCGGACCAGTTCCCATCGGCGGGCCACTACTATCGTTCGGACCACTTCTCCCTTGCACGCTACGGCATACCCGCGTTTTCTATCGGCCAGGGGACGCTGTTCGCGGGCCATGATGAGAGCTGGGGCGAAGGCCAGATGAAGCAGTACACAGCGGAGCGATATCACCAGCCAAGCGACGAGTATCGACCGGAGATGGACTTCCGCGGCGATGCGCGGATGGCACAGTTTGGCTTCGATCTGGGCTGGCTGGCGTCGGCCGCGAAGCGGGAGCAGGGCTGGCAGGCAGGGGATGAGTTTGAAGCGCCGCGCAAGAAGAGCATGTCCGGACAGTAGCCGAAGGGGCAGCGGCGGGCAGAGCAGGTGGCAGCGCTCGCCCTGTGGTGCTGCATGGCGAGCGGCGCTGCTGGCTCTATGGCTCGTGCCTGCGGGGGCGCCCGCAACGGCACAGCAGCAGATTCCTACGCCGCGACTGCTGCGCCGCAGCGCGCAGGCACTGCCGCAGGAGGAGACAGCCCTGTATCAGCCGGGCGAGTCCAATCTGCCGGGGGAGGCGTCCGGAGGGTACGCGCTGAACCCCGATGGCAACGAGGCGATCGAGATCATCCTGAATGGGGGCGGTGGGGAGACGCGGCTGCAGGGCTACATCACGCGCCTGGGCGATGGCGCTTCCGACCAGGGCGCGCCGCTGACATTCTTTTTTTCGCGCACGACAATTTCAGGATCGGAGATCACGTTCATCACGCGGCAGGTGCACGGGGTGTGGTGGAGCTTCACAGGATCGATCGATCGCGGGCGCGCGGCGATGAGCACCCAGAAGGGTTTCTACTTCCTGAACGGAACGCTGACGGAGCACTTCGACAACGGTCAACACCAGGCGCAACGCGTCAGTCTGCCTTTACTCCCGGAAGGACGGTTACCGTAACTTCCTGGCCCTCCTTGGAGGGGTGGGGATGCGGCTCGTTGAGGTACCAGGGGATGTTGACGACCAGGATGCGCTGACTGCCTTTGACCAGCAGCAGGAGCTTCAATACCTGGGCACGCTGATTGTGCAGGAAGTTCTGCCACCATTTGCTGACGACCAGCTCGGGCACGAGCACGGCGATCTGGCGGTGGGGATTCGCGGCTTCGAGCTTCAGGATGTAGTCGACCAGCGGAGTGACGATGAAGCGATAGGGTGAGCGCAGGATCACCAGCTCCGGGACATCAATGTGCGCTGCCGTCAGCGGCGCGACGACCATCTTCCGCCAGACGGGCGTGAGCTCGTCATCTTCGGGCTTGGTGTCTGGCGTTGTGTCTGGGTCTCCGTCATCGATGTGGACGTGCACGGCGCGAATGTCGCGCGAGAGCATGAGGGCGAAGCGCATGCCCTTCTCAGTGATGCGGCTCCAACGATCCATGGGCAGCACCACCACGGGCGGCTGGATGTCTTCCAGGGAGAGTGGACGATCGCACCGCACCTCGGCTTCGACGCGGTCGTAGTGCCTCTTCACGCGCACCATCAGAAGGATCAGGAGCGGGATGAGGACGGCCGTGATCCAGGCACCCTCGGCGAACTTGGCGACGAGCACGACGATGACGGTGATGCCGGTAGCGACGGCGCCGAGGCCGTTGATGAACATGTGAATTGCGGAACCCCTCTCCTTCTGCTGGCGCCAGTGCACGACCATGCCGGCCTGCGAGAGCGTGAAGGCGAGGAAGGCGCCGATGGCGTAGAGGGGGATGAGGCGATCCGTGACGCCGCGAAAGACAATGAGCAGGATGGCGGTGAAAATGGCCAGGGCGTAGATGCCGTGGGAGAAGAGAAGGCGGCGGCCGCGGATGATGAAGACGCCCGGCAGGTACTTGTTCAGCGCGATGGAGCGCGTGAGGCGAGGGAAGTCGGCGAAGGCAGTGTTGGCCGAGAGCGAGAGCACCACCAGGATGGAGCCGATGGTGACGTAGTAGAAGATGCCACGACCCATGACGGCGGCAGTGAGTTCGGAGAGCACGCTTTGGTAGTGAGGCGAGGCCGGGTCGACCGCGCCGATGCCATAGGCACGGCAGAGAAGCGCGATGCCGGCGAGCAGCGCGATCAGGAGCACGATGATGATCGTGAGTGTTTCCTTCGCCATTTTGCGGCGCGGTTCGCGGAAGGCGGTCACGCCATTGGATACGGCTTCGACGCCAGTCATGGCGGTGCAGCCGCTCGAGAATACTTTCAGGAGCAGCCACAACGAGATACCAGCAGCGGTCCCGGGGGGAAGCTGCGGCGGAGGGACGACGGGATGGGGATGTCCTCCGCTGGCGATGGACTTTGCCAGGCCGACGGCGATGACGATCAACAGGGTGCCGACGAAAAGATAGGTGGGGAGCAGGAACGCTCCTCCGGTTTCGCGAACGCCGCGCATGTTGACCAGGGTGAGCAAGAGGAGGATGCCGAGACAGATGCTGAGGGTGTGCTTCTGCAAGGCGCCCGGATCAACGGAGACGAGCGCGCCGACGCCGGCGGAGATGCCCACTGCAGCGGTGAGGACATAGTCGGTCATCAGGGCAGCAGCCGCGAGCAGCCCAGGATAGGTACCGAGATTCTCCGAGGCCACGGTGTAGGAGCCGCCGCCGTTGGGGTATGCGTCAATGGTCTGCCGGTAGGAGAAGTAGACGATGATGAGCAGAACAATGATGGCGAACGTGATGGGCACGATGTAGCGGACGCCCATAAGGCCCAGCGGGATGAGCAGAGTGAGCGCGGCCTCGGGTCCGTAAGCCGCGGAAGAGAGTGCATCGAGGCCAAAGATGGGGATGCCGGCGGCGGGGCCGATCTGTTCGGCGCGCTGCTCTGAGTTGGCTAGAGGGCGGCCGATGAGGAAGTCAGTGATGGACATTTAAGAAGACCTTGCTTCAGACAGGATCTAGAATCTACGCGCGCGCAATATCCCTGAGCTGCAACTGCGCCGGGCTGCTACTGTGGACGGGCGCGCCCCGGGAACCCAACCAGAGTAGCTGCTCTAGTCTGATGCGGATGAAAACCGTAAAGAAGACGTAAGCGGTGTGGCGTCTGCGAGGGTCTCTCTGCGCGGGTCTCTCTGCGCGGCTAGGGATGGCCCGGTTGCTGGGAGGCGAGCTCGTTGCGCTGCAGGGAACGCATGACGGCCACGACGCGCTGATAGATGTAGACGAGCTCGCTGTCGGGCAAGGGGCCGCGGTTTTGGGAGCGCACGTTCTCGAAGATGACCTGCTCCCGGTTGGGCTCGTAGACCGGCATGTCCGTGGCTTCCTTGAGCTTGCCGATAGCGCGGGCGGCTTCTGCGCGCTGGTTCAACAGTTCCACGATTTCGAGGTCCAGGCGATCGATACGGGTGCGCCAGTCGCTGATGTCCATGCTTGAGGTATCCATCTTGAAACGAGTTTACCGGGAGACGGCGACGGGACGCAGGCCCTCAATGAAGCGGGCCACGGCGGCGGGCGCCTCAGCGGATGTGCTCTTCTCGATCAGGCCGACGATGGCGCTGCCCACCACTGCTGCGTCCGCAAACTCTGCGAGGGCGGCGATGTGGCTGGCATTGGAGACGCCGAAGCCAAGCGCGATGGGAAGGTTGGTGTAGCGCCGCACGCGCTCGACGAGCGAGCGAGCGTCTGCTGCGAGCGTCTGCTGCGTGCCGGTGATGCCGAGACGCGAGATGGCGTAGACGAAGCCTTCGCTGACGGCCGCGATGCGGGCCAGCCGCTCATCCGTGCTGGTGGGCGCGGTGAGGAAGATGGGGGCGAGACCCGCGGCGCGCAAGGCAGTGAGATAGGAGCCCTCGGCTTCCTCGATAGTGAGGTCGGTGGCGAGCACGCCGTCGACGCCGGCCTCACGCGCGTCGTGGCAGAAGCGGTCAAAAATGCCGACACCACTCAGGGCTGTGTCGGCTGCGCGGCCGCTTGCGGAGGTGCGGCCGGCGGTTTTTCCGTAGCGAAGGATGGGGTTGAGGTAAGAGAAGATGATGAGGCCGACCTGGGGGCGCGCGGCGCGCAGCTCCCTGGCCAGGGCGAGCACGTCGGCCATGGTGGTGCCGTTGGCAACGGCGCGGTGGCTGGCGCGTTCGATGACCGGGCCATCGGCGAGCGGATCGCTGAAGGGCACGCCGAGCTCGAGCACGTCGGCGCCAGCGTCAATGGCAGCGAGCGCGATGGCACGCGTGGTGGCGACGTTCGGATCGCCGACCGTGAGATAGACGACGAG
>JAOAPJ010000275.1 GCA_025462805.1 Acidobacteriaceae bacterium | reverse complement strand
GAGATTGTGGAGCGCATCCGTTCGCGCGGCAATGTGCACCGCCGGCTCGCGCAGTTCGCGCTGTCGGACAAGCCTGCCGCCACGCCGTCCGATCTTGCAGCCGAGATCCCTCCTGATGGCGGTGCCGTGAACGCGGTTGGCCGCATCACCAGCACAGCGGGCTACAAGGGCACCTACTATGGCCTTGGCATCCTCCGCGCCGAGGCGGCGGAACGATATCCGTCGCTGCACTACACCGGTGGGACCGCGGCCGTTGTGAAGCACCCGCCGCTGGCGGCTATGGCCGCCGATCCATCCGGCGCGCATCCATCTTAAGGAAGGGTTTTCGATATGCCAGACCAGTCATCCGGATTCACTGTTACCGACCGGCGCAAGTTCACCCTGGAGGGCGACCTGCGCGAGGGCCAGTCCGCAACCACAGAGGAGACGCCCACGCCAGCCGCTACTACTCCAGTATCCCAGAGTGGCCTGTCTCTTAATGACGCAGACGCGGAGGCGAAGTCCGAGCCGAGGCTGGGCCCCAAGCTGGTTCATGATGCAACAAGGTCAGAGGCGCCTCCGATGGCCAAGGAGGTCGTCGACCGCGACCTGGAACCGCTCCCAACCGACGATGACCTGGTGGATGAGGAAGACGCCGGCGCGGAGCTGACCGCCGCAGAGACCGCGCAACAGGACGCGGACTATCGCGCTTCCTCGAAGAAGCTGGACGACATGATCTCGCAGACCAATCCCGGCGCGCGCGAAACGCTGGGTGGACGCAATGGGGAGATGACCTTCGATAAGCTCGTGCAGTCGATCTACATGACGGCCGCGCTGCAATTGGGCGCGGGCACGCAGCCGGGCGAGCAGCCGCGGGTCGACATCCTGGGCGCGCGGCAGAGCATTGACATGCTGAGCGTGCTCGGCGAGAAGACCAAGGGCAACCTCACCGACAAGGAACAGCGACTGTTGCAGAACGCCCTGTTCGAGCTGCGAATGATGTTCATGGAGATCACCAATGCGATCTCCTCGAGCGCCCATAACCCGGCAGGCAAGCCTCCCGTTCGCTAGGAGACCGCGCCTGCCCTCTCGCACGAACGCCAGTCTCGTCTTTCTGGGCAGCGGCACATCGATGGGCGTGCCTACCCTGGGATGCAGCTGCCGCGTCTGCACCTCCCAGGACCCGCGCGACACGCGCATGCGCCCCTCGGTCGCAGTGGAGTGGGAAGTCGACGGGGTCGCGCACCGCGTGCTCATCGATACCGGCCCGGACTTTCGCCAGCAGGCGCTCCGCTTCGGCATACGCAACATCGACGCGGTGCTCTACACCCATCCGCACGCGGACCACATCCTGGGTCTGGACGATCTTCGCCCCTTGACCTTCTCCCACCACAACCACAAGCTGCCGCTGTATGCCGATGCCGCCACGGCCGAGGTGCTGGAGCGTGTCTTCTCCTATACGCTGTCCGAAAACGCCACTTATCCCACGCGCGCCCGTGTAGAGTTGCGCCGGTTGGATGGTCCGGCCGAAGTGGAGGGCGTCCGCTTCACACCGGTGCCGCTCATCCATGGACGGCTTCAGGTGACCGGCTATCGCTTCGGCAATGCCGCCTATCTCACGGATATGAGCAGCATTCCCGAGTCGAGCTTTGCCCTGCTCGAAGGTGTCGATGTAGTCGTCCTCGATGCTCTCCGGCCGCAGCCGCACCCCAGCCATGCAAATATCGCGGATGCGACGGCCTGGGCAAAACGGTTGCAGGCCCGCGAGTCCTGGTTCACCCATATGTCTCACGAGATCCTGCACGCTGAGACCGACCCGCAGTTGCCCCCTTCCATCCGGCTGGCCTATGACGGCCTGCGCGTTCCGATCGAGCTCTAGCCATGCAGATCTTCCGTACACCCGACGCACTCCCCGCCGACTACCGTGGAACCGTAGTGTCCGTCGGCAACTTCGATGGGGTGCACCTGGGGCATCGCTTTCTGCTGGACCGCGTCGTACAGAGAGCACAATCCCTCGGGGCACGCGCAATTGCGGTTACATTTGAGCCGCACCCCACCACTCTGCTGCGTCCCGACGCCGCACCCGCGCTGATCACCCCGACGATCGAGGAGCGGCTCGCGCTTTTGTCCACCACCGGCGTGGATGCGACCGTGGTGCTCCCGTTCACGCCGGAGTTCTCCCAGCAGAGCGCGACTGCGTTTGTGCAGGATGTGCTCTTGCGCCAGTTGCGCGCGGTCGAAGTGCATGAGGGCAGCAACTTCCGCTTCGGCTACCGTGCCGAGGCCGGTGTCGAGGAGCTGCGCGGACTGGGCAGCCAGCTCGGCTTCGCCGTTGCAGTCTACGGGGCACTGCGCGTGCGGAGTATCGATGTCTCGAGCAGCCGGATCCGCAGGCTGGTGGCGGAAGGCGATGTCCGCCGCGCCCGCTGGCTGCTGGGCCGGACGCTTTCCCTGCTCAGCACACCCGCACCAGGACGCGGCATCGGAACGCGGCTTACCGTACCCACGATCAATCTCGCGCCCTATCCGGGCCTGGTGCCTGCGGCCGGGGTTTACGTCACCCGCATGCAGGTGCAGGACACCAACGGTGAAGATTTGTGCTTCGACGCGGTGACGAATGTCGGCATACGGCCCACCTTCGCTGATCCGTCTTTCGCGATCGAGACCCACCTGCTCGACTTTCGGCCTGTCGATTTGACGGAGACGACTCCCCTGCGCCTCAGCTTCCTGGCGCGGCTGCGTGAGGAGCGGCAATGGCCCTCGCCCGCCGCACTGCGCGAGCAGATCGGGCGCGATGTCGAACGAGCGCGCCGCTATCTCCGCCCTCTGCCATCTGCACGGTTTCCTCTATCGTCTCCTCTGCATCTCAGCAGGTAAGGGGCCTCGCCCGTCGGGGCCTTCCCCGTTCGCCACATCTCGGGCGCTCATGTGTGCTGTGCTTTCCTGCGTAGCAGCCACTTCCCGTAGCAACTGTTTTCACGTTGTGCCTCATGCCAAGCGGAGGACGATTCCATGCACAAACTGGTGAAGCACCTTCTGACCCAACTTTGTCTTGCCGCCACGCTGATCAGCGTCGCATCCTCCGCTACGGATAAGGCAAAGCTTGAGGACCGCATCCAGGATGCGACCGACGTCGTGCACGATCTGATAGCCACCCCGGACAAAGGTATTCCGCTGCGCGTGGCAGCCAAGGCACGCTGCGTCATTGTGGTTCCCGGTTTGAAGAAGGGCGCCTTTATCGTGGGCGCCCAGTACGGACAGGGTCTGGCGACCTGCCGCACCGGCCACGGCTGGAGTGCGCCAGTCTTCATTCTGATCACCGGCGCAAGCTTCGGCCTGCAGATAGGCGGCCAGTCCACTGACCTGGTGCTGGTGGGCGTGAATCGCAAGAGCGCTGACGACCTGCTGAAGGAAAAGATCAAGCTGGGCGGCGACATCGCGGCGGCGGCAGGACCAGTCGGGCGCAACTCGCAGGCGGCCATCTCAGCGCTCGCCAATGCAGAGTTCCTCTCCTACTCACGCAGCAAAGGTCTGTTTGCGGGCATCGACCTGACCGGCGACTTCATTAACCAGAACAAGGAAGACACACGCACGTTTTACGGTAGGGAGATCGACTACAAGACGATCCTGTCTGGCGGCGTCCCGGTACCGCCCACCGCGCGGCCCTTTATCGCCGCCGTTGGCCGGCTCTTTCAAACAGCAAAGTCACAAACCAGCCAATAGGACGCCGCAGACAGGAAGTCCACGGGCAGGCCACCGCTCTTTCTGCGCGCGCCCTCGTCACTCCCGGCTGCTCGGGAACCGCTCGTCGTCCTTGCCCGCGTTAGCTGCCCGCATGAAGTCCATCCAGATAGGCAGAGCCGCGCGCGCGCCGGTCTCCTTGTCTCCCAAAGACTGGCGTGTATCGTAGCCCATCCACACCCCGCAGGTGATCGAGGGCGAGAACCCGAGGAACCATGCATCGGTGAAGCCGCTGGTGGTACCGGTCTTACCGCCGAGCGGATGTTGCAGCTCCGCGGCGGCCGCGCCGGTACCAGACTTCGTCACCTGCTGCAGCAGCAGCATCATGGTGCGCGCGGTCTTCTGGCTGGTGGATTCGCTAATCTCCGGCTGGTCGTCGAAGAGCGGGTTGCCGTCCGCGCTGGTGACCCGCCGCAACAGGTGCGGCGTGACCCGCACGCCATCGTTGGGGAAGCTGCTGTACGCCGCGACCTGCTGCGCGAGCGT
>JAOAPJ010000271.1 GCA_025462805.1 Acidobacteriaceae bacterium | reverse complement strand
GTTCCGGACATCGAGGTGATCTATGGCAACGCGCCGGCGGATCCGTCACTGGGACAGTGGCATAATTTTCTTCGCTTCCGGAATGGCGCGCTGGACTTTGGCAAGCTGACCATGCATCACGTCGACCTGACGATGATCGACGCCGCGAACGAGCCGTGGTTCGACCTGGATCTGGTGAACTACCAATCACAACTGGTGAATGGATACACGCGCATGACAGCACAGGCCGGCCTGGAGATCTACATGCCCAGCCTGAAGGACAGAGCGATCCGGCAGCCGAACCGCAGTGTCACGCTCGAGTGGCTGAAGAACCGGAATACCTCACTGCCACCCGATGTCGCCGCCAAGACCAAGGCACCCTAGCAGCAGGCCCTTGGGCAGACCGTCGGACGGTTAGTTGATCGGGGCAGGTGTAGGCTCCGGCTCGAGCGGGTCCGGGTCCGGGTCGGGCTCCGGAAAGCCGGGAACGTCCGGCTCCGGACTGGGTGGCGGGAATGGGTCGGGCACCACGTCGGGCGGTGTCCCGGGCAGACCGCCTGTAGATATCGCTATCGCTTGGGTCATCCTAGTGGGAGGGCGGCAGCCGCGCTCCCGTTGCTCGGCCTCAGCCGTTCTGGCGGATGAGCTCAGCGTCCCGTTCCCACCGTTCACTGATGAGCAGGCCGCAGAGCCGCTGACGGCGGTCTTTCAGGCGCCATCCGGCTCGTCTCAGGATGCCGCCGTGATTTGGCAGGCGGCGCGTCTCGAGGCCGGTCAGCAGGCCGAAGGCCTGGTAGAGCGTGCGAATGATCCACCGGCCTGGCACCAGTGCCATGGATCCCTGGGGCAGCGCGAAGTCCGAGACGATCCACACGGCCGACTCCGCCGCGGCGGCGTTCACTCGTTCGATCAGGCAGCCGAGTTGATCTTCGCTAAAGCAATCCAGGAAGAAGTGGCTGACGATCAGGTCATAACCGCCGTGCTCCCGCGAGGGCTGAAAGGCAAGCGCGTCCGCGTGGACCAGTTGCATCGATTCGCTCGGCGGGAGTCGACGGGCCGCGACCTGCAGCATGCACGCGCTGGCATCGACAGCGGTGACCTGCAATGCGGGCGCTCGCCGGACCAGGCGAGCGAGGAAGCGGCCATCCCCATCCCCGTAGACGAGAGCGTAGCGATGGAGCTGCATCTCTGGAATACGTAACTCGCGGATGTGCATGAGTTGGGTGCCGAAGCTCAGGTACTCCATCCAGCGGTAGGCGCGAGCGAGGCGGTCGAAATTGGCGGGTGCGCTCACCGTGGCAGCCGCGGCGCTGCCAGCAGCAGCAGCGGCGTCAGCAGGACCAGGTCTGCGGCAATGCGCCGCGCCGCTGCGGTAAGGCGGGAGCGATCCAGCAGCACAAACAGAGACGCGCTGCCGACAGCGAGCAGCGCCAGCAGCCGCGCGCCATCGCTGAACAGCTCGGTCAGGCAGAGCAGCCCCGCCGCGGCGGTACCCACGGCCAGCAGCCGGGCGTGACGGGCACTGTGGCCAGCCTCCCACTCGTCGATAGCCATGCAGTTCAACCAGCAGAGTGCGGCGAAGAGCGGGCACAGAAGCAGCAGGGGATGGTGCCGCGGCATGCCAGCGGCGCGACGCCGAGCCTCGTCCCAGGCGGGAAGGGCGGTTGCGGCAGCGAATAGCAGGCCGACAGCAAGCTCTTTGGGGAACCAGCGTCGGGGGATGGCGCGTTGCCGATTGGGTAAATGCACCAAGCTGAGATAGATGAGTGACAACGCTCCCAGCGCGCAGTAGGCCAGCAGCAGAGAGCGGGGCATCAGCGCGACCAGCAGCGCAAGGGCAATGCCGACCGGCAAGGCAGCGGCAAGAAAACGGCGGCGATGCTGATGATGGAACTGGTGACGGAGGCGGAGCGTCGAGGGTTGGGCGAGCTGGGCGTCGAGCAGACGGTCCGCTACATAGAACAGCCATGTCCCGAGCGCCAGCGCAGCAGGCACCCAAAATGCGAGGCGTAGATGTGCGGCGAGGCCGAAGGCCCAACACCACAGCGCGGCCACGGTTGGTGCATCGAGGCTGAGCAGGTGCCAGTATTGAAGCATCTTGGGAAGGAGTCGCGGCACATTTCAGTGTAGAGCCGCTGATGTGCGAAACCGCTAGCGATGTGCATCAAGCAGCAGCTTCTGCATAGTGAAGGAGCCGTCCGGCTGTACTGCGAAGGACTGCCGCACCTCGTCTGGAGCGGCCGCCCAGACGGCGTGGATCGCTGTCACTCTATCCGGCGGAGTTCGTATGCGCTTGATCCATCCGCTGAACTCGAGCGTCAGCGGCCAACGGTCCCGGAGGCGGGCTGCAAAGCCTGCCTCGCAGAACATGGCTATCCACTCGGGCGCCGTGTAGTTGCGGATATGCGAAGGGTCTCGCAGCAGCTCGATGGTCTGCAGGTGCGTATCAAGGAGCGGGCTCTCATCGCCGGAAGTATCGATCAGCAACATGCGGGCCGCCGGCTTTAACACGCGGCGTATCTCTTTGAGCGCCGCGGGAACGTCATGCCAGTGATGGGCGCTGTAGCGGC
>JAOAPJ010000268.1 GCA_025462805.1 Acidobacteriaceae bacterium | reverse complement strand
CCGGCGTTGATCCGAAGCTCATCGAGCAGCACGGCGCGGTCAGTGCGGAAGTGGCTAAGGCGCTCGCCCAAGGCATTCGCAGCAAGACCGGCGCCACCACTGGCCTCGGCGTCACAGGAATTGCCGGCCCCACCGGCGGCACCGAAGAGAAGCCGGTCGGCCTCGTCTATATTGCCGTCGCCCACGGCAAAGAGACGGAAGTCGTGGAACGCAACTTCGCTGGACTGACCACGCAGAACACCCGCGAGCGTGTGCGAACTCTCGGCGCGCAGGCAGCGCTCGACCTGGTGCGCCGCCGGCTGATGTAGCCTCTCGCCTTTGCCTGTAGCCTGCGATCTGGGCGGTCGCAGCCTACAGGTCAACCGCAGCCGGCGAGCCCCGCTGCACAGTTCCCCTACACACCAGCCATAACGCAGGACTCCAGCAGAGGCTAGGAGCTGGCAGCTCGAAGCTCCATCCGCGCTACACTCAGAGCGGTCCCCATGCTCTTCTTTCTCACTGGCGTCCTGGCCTATCTGCTCGGCTCCATTCCCTTCGGCCTGATCCTGATGCGCATCTTCCGCAATGAGGACATCCGCACCAAAGGCAGCGGCAACATCGGCGCGACGAATGTGATTCGCTCCGGCGGAAAGGGCCTTGGTGCCGCCACCTTCCTGCTCGATGCCGCCAAAGGCGCACTCGCCGTGATCGCAGCCTACATGGTCGCCAGCCGCCTCCATCTCGGCCAACCTGACGCCCAGAACCTCGCCGCCACCGCGGCGCTCTGCGCCATCGTCGGTCATATCTACAACGTCTGGCTCGGCTTCAAAGGCGGCAAGGGAGTGGCTACCGGCTTCGGCGTCTTCCTCGCCATCTCGCCGGTATCGGCGCTCATGAGCCTGCTCATCTTCATCGTCATCTTCGCGCTCAGCCGATTCGTTTCGCTCGCCTCCATCCTCGCCTCCATCGCATTCGCCTCGCTGGCTCTTATCCGCGGCTACGGCCGGCTCACGCCATTCCTACTCGCCGTCTGCGTCCTCATCCCGCTTATCGTGATCCTCAAACACCACGCCAACATCCGCCGCCTGCTGGCAGGCACCGAGTATCGCTTCGGCAAATCGAAGGCTGCCGCCGCGTGAGCCGCATCGCCATCGTCGGGAGCGGCGCGTGGGGCACCGCACTCGCCATCTCGCTCTCGCGTCGCGGTGACCATTCGATCGCACTCTGGTCGCACAGCGCAGCCGTGGCGGACACCATCGCCCGGCGCCGCGAGAACCAAGCCTACCTGCCCGGCCACGCGATCCCGGCGACAGTGGAGTCGACCGCCGATCTCGCACAAGCGCTCACCGCAGCCGACATCATCCTCGGCGTCATGCCCTCCGCTCACGTGCATGCCATCTACTCAGCCGTAGCGGCCCACCTAAGCACCCGGCAAGTCATCGTGAGCGCAACCAAAGGCATCGTCAGCGAAGGCACGAGCCACCTCCGTATCAGTGAAGTCATCGCACGTGCCATCGCGCCCAAATCATCGTCTTGCGCGGTGCTCAGCGGTCCATCCTTCGCGCAGGAGGTCGCCGCCGGCCAGCCCACCGCGATGACCATCGCCTGCGCGGACAGCGGCATCGCCGCGCGTCTGCAGGACGAGCTTTCCAGTCCATCGCTGCGGCTCTACACCAACGACGACGTCATTGGCGTGGAGCTCGGTGGCGCGCTGAAGAATGTCATCGCCATCGCCACCGGCATCGTCGCCGGCCTCGCACTCGGTCACAACAGCGCCGCCGCACTCATCACTCGCGGCATCGCAGAGATCACCCGCCTCGCCGTGGTCTGCGGGGGCCGCCGGGAGACGCTCGCCGGCTTAGCGGGACTCGGCGACCTGGTCCTGACCTGCACCGGCGAGCTCTCGCGCAACCGCCGCGTTGGCATCGAGCTCGGCAAAGGTCGCAGTCTCCGTGACGTTCTCAGCGGCATGGAGGGCAAGGTAGCCGAGGGCGTCAGCACGACCCGCGCCGCGCTTGGCCTGGCTGCAGCGCACGGCATCGAGATGCCCATCACCGAACAAGTCAACGCCATCCTGCATCACGGCAGAAGCCCGCGCGAAGCGGTAGCAGAACTCATGCGCCGTCCAGGCCGCGAAGAGGCGTAAAGGCCTCTAGCTCCTAACCTCTAGCCTCTAGATGCTTACTGATCCGCCATGCAGCGCATTGCCGCAACATCAGCTGGAAGCTTGGAGCTAGTAGCTAGCGGCTACAAGCTGCGCCCCTGATCTACACTTGATCAGGGACACGCCTTTCATGATCCAGACGCTATTCGGCAGCCTCAAAGAGGCGGAAGAACCCAAAAAACGCGGCTTTTTCGATCGCATGCGCGAAGCAGTCACGCGCACGCGCGAAAACCTGTCACAACAGCTAGAGGAGATCGTCTCCCTCACCGTCGAGATTGACGATAAGGCACTCGACGATCTCGAGATGAGCCTCATCGCCGCCGACCTCGGCGTGGGCACTGCGCAGGAGATCCTCACTGCCCTACGCGAGCGCGCGCTGACGCACCAGATTCGCGACGGCGCCGAGCTCAAGCAACTGCTGCGCGCGGAGATCAAGGCCATCCTGGACGCCTACGCCACACCGCCACGCGTGGTCGAGAATCCACCCGAGGTCATCCTGCTGGTCGGCGTCAACGGCACCGGCAAGACCACCACCAGCGGCAAACTGGCCGCCTGGTACCGGCGCATGGGCAAAACTGTGCTGCTGTGCGCGGCCGATACCTTCCGCGCCGCAGCCATTGAGCAGCTCGAGATCTGGGGCCAGCGCACCGGGGTGGAGATCATCAAGACCAAGCAGGGCGGCGATCCTTCCGCCGTGCTCTTCGACGCGCTGAACGCCGCGAAGTCCCGCGCCACCGATGTCCTGCTGGTGGACACCGCCGGCCGCCTCCACACCAAGAACGATCTGATGAAAGAGTTGGACAAGATGCGCCGCACCACGCAGCGCTTCATACCCGATGCGCCGCACGAAGTGCTCCTGGTGATGGACGCCACGACGGGACAGAACGGCCTGCAGCAGGCGAAGCTCTTCATCGAAGCCGCGGGCGTCACCGGCATCGTGCTCACCAAGCTCGACGGGACCGCGAAGGGCGGAGTCGCCGTCGCGATCGCGCGCGAGCTCAAGCTGCCAGTGCGCTTCGTCGGTGTCGGTGAAAAGATTGACGACCTGCTGCCCTTCGATAGCGCCGCGTTCACCGATTCGCTGCTCGGGGCTTGAGCCCGTCGCCTATGCAAAACGCCGGCCCTGGCGACCAGCACTGGATGCACAC
>JAOAPJ010000250.1 GCA_025462805.1 Acidobacteriaceae bacterium | reverse complement strand
GTAGGATCGTGAATAGCCAGCCCTTGGTGTTGCTGCCATCCCGCAACCTTCTCATCGCGGGGATGGCACGAACGTATGTTTCTTGAACCAAGTCCTCTGCTTCGGCGTGGTTGCGGCTCAGCACCAGCGCGTAGCTGTACAGTCCGTCGAGATACTCGATACCGCTCGCGTCGGCGTGACTTGCTCCGTGGTGGTTCCATGACATATCACTTCACTCTTAATGAACACGGCAGCAGGGGAGGTTATTCCCGGGCGGATGGGTACTTCGTCAGCGGCACACAAATTGGGTCGGGTCGGCCGCTCCGAAATGGGGGGACATTTATGTTAGGATCGTCTCCAGATTTCGCAATATGCGGCGTTGCCGCGATACCTTCTAGCCAACGATGGATCGCTTGGGGTGCGCAACGGGCGGGGCATCAGTGCGTTATCGTTCGCTCCATGTAAAGGCAGCGCCCTTTCGGGATTCCGCCAAAGACAATTTCGTCCTCGTCTTGTCTGTGAGGGCTGGTTTTGTTGCTGCGGTCCATCCAGCCGAATCCGTGGGGGGCTCGCCATCATCCAACCCAAGTCTCTCTGTCTATGACACTCTCGGACATTCTCGCCTGTTGCTGCTTCTGGCTTGAGCCGAAATGCGAATGCGTGGCACATAACGAGACCAGAGTATGAAAAGCAACGGCTTCCGATGTGAAGTCTCAGTCCGGTTTCCGTTGATTTTGCGTGACGCCGGCCAGTCACGCGTGACGATTGGGTCTGTTGAGTCCGCAGAGACGCCGCAATTAACAAACAGCAGGAGCGGTATTGGTTGTTTTCTAGGCTTGCAGTGTACGGGCTAGGGTAGAGCCCATCTCATAAATGCCTCAGTAGAATCAGAGACGAGGCAAGTTGGGGCGTCCCGAGAAAGTTTTCGGCGTGACGTTCATATCTAACCACCAGACGCCGGAAGTTCTGCAACCAGGCAAACAGCCTCTCGGTATCGCTTCAGCCTACGTCCATCCTGAGTCGAATTCCTTCGGTTCCGGCGATGTGGAGCAATGAGTTCAATTCCGTAGAACCTCAGTTCTGCGTCGAGGCGGTCGGAGTCGTAGGCGTTGTCACCGATCAAGTTTTGCGGAACGTCGGGAATAACCATCTGTAGCAAGGTAGACATAGCTAGCCCCACTTTGTGGAGAGTGGCACTCTCTGCGCAAACTGAAACGGCAGCCCATTACGATCTGCAACCGCCATGATCTTTGTTCCCTTGCCGCGTTTCGTTTTTCCGACATTGCGGCCCCTTTTTTAGCGGGCGCGAAACTCGCGTCGATAAATGCTTCGCTGACATCGATGGCGCCTCGGATACTGAGTTCGTGCGCAAGGACAGTCATGATCCGCGTCATCACGCCGAACCGAACCCATTGCTGAAATCGCCTATGACAGGTCTGGAACGAGGGGTAGCGGTCGGGGAGGTCGGCCCAAGGTGCGCCAGTCCGTAAGACCCACCGAATGCCGTTCAGGACGGACCGACGGCTTTTCCAAGGTCGCCCTCGGCCATCACGTCGTTTCCTGGGCCTCGGGATTAGGGGGTCAAGGGTCTGCCACTGTTCATCCGTTAGGTCACATGTATGGCGCATTCTTATGTTGATGCCGTTGCTGGCACTTCGGCGCAGCACCAGGTCGTCGACGGTTGGCGGAATAACTAATGGGATGGTCCGCCGCCCTTACCCAGCCAACAGCTGGGATATAAGAGGCACACGGAGGAGGCGTCCCATGGAACTACAGACGATCGGCATCGATCTTGGCAAGACAGTATTTCATCTTGTTGGCCTTAACCGGCGCGGCGAGATTGTGGTGCGCAAGAGGTTTTCACGCAAGCAACTGCTGCACTTCACCGCGAACTTACGAGTTGAATTGATCGGCATGGAAGCGTGCGGTGGATCGCATTTTCTTGGTCGCGCCTTACGGGAGCAGGGGCATGAAGTTCTGCTGATCCCTGCGCAATATGTGAAGCCATACGTGAAGACGAACAAAAGCGATACATCGACGCCGAGGCGATTGCTGAGGCAGTCGGTCGACCCACGATGCGCTTTGTCCCGATCAAGAGCGATGACCAACTGGATATGCAGTCATTGCATCGGGTGCGCGAGCGCTGGGTGATGCGTCGGACGGCAGTCGTCAATCAGATTCGTGGCTTGCCCCTAGAACGCGGGATCACTGTGAGGAAGGGACGGTGTCATCTGGATGCCGTGTTGCCAGGACTCCTGGAAGACGCCTCGATAAATCTGTCGGCTGCTCGATTGGCTCGTAGACCCGTTTCGTCAGGTGCGATAGCGGCTTCCTCAAGAACCGAGTCTCCCGATCTATAATAGTCTCCCATAGGTAGGCAAGCCGATAGCCCCAGCCCACTTTGACCGAAGTTGCGCAGAGAAGGCGGTCGGCGGTTTCCTTAGAACGGTACGATGGTAGTGATGGCTATCAGCGGCGCGTGTCACCACCTTTGTTTCGTGAGGCTACAGTTACGGGTGCATATGCCGACCTCTAAGATAGCTTGCATTAGGCAATTCACTTACTCAGGCGCTCATCCATGAAGATTTTTCTACGATTGACGTCCTCCTCACCTTTGGTCAAAATCAATTAACTGGGGTTTGTGCACCCGTGGCGACGAGAAACTCCTCCATCTCGGGGGCTTCTGGGTACCTGCTGGTGCCCCTCCGAGAAAGCGCGGACTTCACCCTCTACCGCGGCCGGCAGCATGGCAATCCATCTTCGATCCTGGCGGTGGCACTCGCCGCGGAAATGCAGTCGCCCCAGAGTCTCCGGCGGCTCCAGCACGAATACTCGCTCGCAGCCGAACTCGATCCTGAGTGGGCAGCCAAGCCACTGGCGCTCACTCGTCACGAAGGGCGGATGCTCCTTGTACTCACGGATCCTGGCGGTGAGCCCCTGGATCGGATTATTGAGCGGGACCAGGGACAACGGCTCGATCTGACGCGCTTCCTGCGCATCGCCATTGGCTTGACGACAGCACTCGGCCAAGTGCATCGGCGCGGCCTCATCCATAAGGACATCAAGCCTGCGAACGTGCTGGTCGACGACGCCGGCAACGTATGGCTCACCGGCTTCGGGATTGCGTCCCAACTCCCGAACGAGCGCCAGGCGCCCGCCCCGCCTGAGATCATTGCGGGCACGCTGGCCTATATGGCACCCGAACAGACGGGCCGCATGAATCGCTCGATTGATGTCCGGAGTGATCTGTACGCCTTGGGCGTCACCTTGTATCAGATGCTGACGGGTCATCTGCCATTTGCTGCCGCAGATGCCATGGAATGGGTCCACTGCCACATTGCGCGCCAGCCGACGCCACCCGATGACCGCGCCGCAATCCCCGAGCCGCTGTCTACTCTCACCATGAAGCTCCTCGCCAAGAACGCGGAGGAAC
>JAOAPJ010000229.1 GCA_025462805.1 Acidobacteriaceae bacterium | reverse complement strand
CGTGGAATGGCAGTTTCCTCAGAAGATGCGGTATGAGGCGCCGAAGGCGAAGCCATTTGGAGTTAGCCCGTTCGGACGGATCTGGCCCGGAATTGTGTCCGGTGGACCAACAAAGCCCGGCCATATCTGGTACTCATACTCTGCCCGAAGGTAGATGCGGCGTGTCAGGCGGTAGTCCAGGCCGCCTCCCAGCGCAACATCGAGATAAGTGCCGTGAGCTGCATTCAATGGGAAATTGAAATATCCCACGCCGGCCAGCGCCTTGCCGTAGAACACATAGCGCTTGTGGCGATAGTTGATCTTGGGTCCGATTACGTAATTGTCCTCGTGGATATTTGCCAGTTGGTGGAAACGATGGAAGCGAACTTCAGCTTCGCCACCCAGACGGGGAGTCAGGTTGTAGTCGACGAAGGCGCCGACTCCGTACAACCGCTGATAGCCATAATCTGGATCGAAGTCCGAAAAGGTGGCACCAACATAGAGTTGCTGATTGCCGCCCTTGCCGGCTGCTACGACCTGGGCTCGACTCAGCGTCGGGAGAAGGAGGAGAGCGGCGAATAAAAAAAGTCTTTTCGTCACAGAAGGTCTCTCGAAACCGCGATTCCAGATGTACAAGAAGGCGGGTCTTTTGAGACCCGCCTTGCATAGGTTACCGGAAAATGAAACGCGGGAACGAGGTTTTCGCTCCCGCGTCTAGGGTTGGTCAACTACTGCTGCGGCTGTGCGGCGGGTTGTGCGCTTGCCTGGTTTGGCTGCGCAGGCTGCTGCGCATTTGGCTCCGCGCTTGCAGCATTTTGTGTTTGATCGAATCTCGTCAGCTTGTAATACACCGGCGTGACTTCGAACGGCATCTTGTCGCGAGCATTCAACAGCGGTACCGGCGGAGACTTCAACTGGTACACCTTGTCATCCCACGAGTCGGTGCGAAGACGGCTGCCAAGCGGCAGGGCCGCAATCTGGTCCAGCTTGTCCTGGTCGAGCTTCGGTGCGCGCTTCGCGATAGCTGCCAGCCAGGGCTCACCTGCTGAGTTCAGCAGAGAATCACCCAGACGGGGCGTGTTGAGAGCGTTCAGCTCTTTCTCACGCTGCTGCAGTTGCACGAAGTAGAGGCCTGCATTCGGCATCTTGTCCTTGTAGATGGACTTGTCGAGCAGCGCCACGGCCTTCTTCGCAGCATCCGTATCATCCACATCGGTGTGGTGCATCTGGATGCGTTCGAACGTCGACTCATCAGGGAAGAGTAGGCGGTCGTTGAACGCGTACTTGGTGTCGATGTGATGACCGAGCACGATGTGCGCAAGCTGGAAGGAGAGCACTGACGCGAGCGCTTCTTCTGTCGGCAGCGTATCCACCAGGCCCTTGCTGAGGATGATCGTGTTGCCCACGGCGATCGACTCGAGCGGCGTGGTCAGCATGATGCGGCAGTGCACCGGCGCCGCGAGCTCGATGTTATTGCCGATGATGATGTTGTTGGTGACCTGCTCCAGGATCTTGTCGAAGTCGCTGGGCGCCGCCAGCAGACCAGCCTGGGTCAGACGATCGAGCACGTTCTCTTCGGCCTGCGAGATCCACTCACGCTGCGCCTGGAGTGGTCCCACGTCTTCCGAGTTCGCGCTCTGGTCCGTCACATCATCGATCTTCACCGACTCGTTATCGGACTGGTGCGTCGGCACCTTCAGCGAATAGCCCCAGATCTGCGTATGCGCCTTGAAGGCAACCGGGTGTTCCTTGTCTTTCTTTGAAGTCTCCTCGACGTACACGCCTACCGGCAGCCAGATGCCCTGCTGCAGGTTCTGCCGCCAGCTGTCGAAGTGGAAGTAGTCGTTATCGTCGGCCTTATCCGCCATGTCGCCGCCGGTGTAAGTGCCGTTGAAGCGGACTACATTGCCGGAGTCGTTATCAATCCAGATACGGCCGGTGAAACGCCCGTTGCCCAGGCCCGGCTTCGGATGCACGTCGAACACATCGCAGCGGACCGTGCCAAGAAACGCCTTGCGCACAGCGACGAAGTCATAGTGCTGCTGGTCGAAGCCACTGGGATCGATAAACATCATCTCCAGGAAGCCGTCCGGCATGTAGCGGACATTGCCCGGCAGCAGGCTCTTCGAGAGCAGGCCCATCGCGGCCAGGGAGCCCTTGAACATCCCCTTGTTCGCCTCGCTCGCCTCGCCATTCGAGTACGACTTGCCGTAGAAGGACTTGCCGAAGTCCACGCGCTGCAGCATGTACTGGTCCGAGACCGGCACTGCGTACAGCTTGGCGTCACCCTTCATGTTCTGTATGTAGGTTTGGACAAGAGGCGACTTCTGCTGAATGGCCTTGATGGTCAGTTTCTCAGCAGCGATGGCTTTCTTGATCAAGGCATTCTGCTCTGGAGTCAGGGCGGGAGCGGAGGGAAACTTCTCCTTCTTTGCCTGAGCACTCGAGACGCCAAGCGTCAAGAGCAGAGTTGTCATCCAAAAATTCCGCAGGTTCATTTCCCGGCTCCTAAATCAACTTCGATCAATTTCGCGAGTTCAACGCTTGCTGGGGGACAGCCCATTTATGCCAACTGGAATGTCACGTGAATGAGGGTGGTGTGGTCTACCGGCTGCCCGTTGCGGAGCGCCGGCTTGAAACGGATGCTCTCTGCCACGTGCTTCGCTTCTTCATCAAGTCCGTGGCCCAATCCGTTGACCACACGGATCACTTCGATCTGCCCGCTGGCCAGGAACCGCACCTGCAGCGTTACCTCACCCTGAATGCGCGCCTGCTGCGCCTCCGAGGTATAGCGTGCCTTTGGCTCCGAGATCACCACTGGTGGAGTGAAGGCTGGCTCTGCAGCCTGCGCCATCTGCACACCATGGCCACCGATGCCCGTGCCGTTGCCGAAACCGGCACTGCCGGCCTGCCCAAGACCCTTGCCTGTGCCGCCCGGCGTTCCACCGACGACACCGTTCGCAAATCCAGCAGAGGCGACCGTGCCGTGGCTGGTACCGCCCGCTACACCGCCGGTTACTCCCGCTCCGAAGGCGACGCCCTGAACCGTGCCCTTGCGGGCCGCCCCGGCGCCACTGTTCGCGCCCGGCGCTGCATTGAAGTTACCGACTGCTGTGATGGTGGCCGCACGGTTCGCATTCGGATTCGCCGTCACCCCGTGGTTATCACCGAAGCCGCCCGTTGCTGGGGCCGGCTTGGTCTGGTTATTTGCCGTCAGCGTCGGTTTCGGGCTGTCAAAACCGCCCAGCTTCGGTGCCGGCGGCGGCGCCACTGCCTTCGGCGGTGCCGGGGGCAGGAAAGGAATCGGCTTCGGCGTATCCAGCTTGACCGGGTCCGGCGGCTTAATCTCCGGCTTCGGCGCCACGATCTTGGGTGCTTCCATCTTCGCCATATCGATCGTCGGCGGAATGGGCGGCATCACTACCTTTACCTTGGGAATGACCACCTTGGGCTTGGGCGGGTCCACGGGGAAGAGAAGCGCATCGGCCTGCATCTTCCTCACCACCACCTCGTGGTGGACGGCGCCTATGAGAACCAGCAGGATCAGGATGGCCACGTTGGTGATCATGCTGACGCCGAAGGAGCCCCAACGATTTCGCCCGTCGTCCAGGAGACCAAGGTTCTGATTCACGGAAATGTGTTCGATCGGCATATGTTCCCTACTCGGCTAATGGTCGTGAAGGCTGTCGTACGCTGGGTGTCCAGCTATTCATTGCTTTCGTGAGCTGTCCGCCACCTCTAATGGGCAGCGCCATGTCTGTTCGGACAGTCAGAGTCTGGCAAAGAATCCATCTTCACTCTGGTACGAAAGTACCTCCGAGTGCTTGAAAGATACCTTGGATTCCCACGGTATTGCAGTACCCCGAAAGTGGTGCCCAACCGCAACATAGGTGTATCGCGAAGAGCCCCATCCGGATAGCCGTCCTGCTCCCTCTGCTGCTGACATTCCCTGCCGCATGCCGAACGCCGCATGCCCATATGGACACAATCGGTTATCGTCCATAATACCGGGGTGAGACGACCTCGGCAGACCCGCGGTTGCCCTTACACAATCCGTCAACATCGGGCCTTTGACAGTACTGACGAGAGACCTCAGCCGCCGATATCAAAACGGGAGAGAATTTTTGAATATTTTAGTGACAGGTGGCGCCGGGTATATCGGTGGCACCGTGGCCCTCCGATTGCTTGCGGCCTCCCACAAGGTCATTGTTTTCGACAACTTCAGCCATGGCCACCGTGAGCTGGTTCCGGACGGAACGCATGTAATCGACGGCGATCTCTCGGACCGACCCTTGCTGGAGAGCGTTCTCCGGGATCAGCAGGTCGATGCCGTCATGCACTTTGCCGCTCTCATCGAAGCGGGCGAAAGCATGGTGCACCCCGAGCGATTCTTTCGTAACAACACCGCCTCCACGCTCACACTGCTCGAGGCCATGCTCCCCGCAGGCGTCAAGCGCCTGGTCTTCTCCTCCACAGCCGCCGTCTATGGCGAGCCCAAGAGCACTCCCATCGAAGAGACGGCAGAGCTCAAGCCCACCAATGCCTATGGTGAAAGCAAGTTGCTGGTCGAGCACATGCTTACCTGGCTCAATCGCATTCACGGCCTGCGCTATGCCAGTCTGCGCTACTTTAATGTGGCCGGTGCCGTTGAGGGCCGCGGCGAGGCGCATGAGCCGGAGTCGCATCTCATTCCGCTCATCCTGGATGTCGCGCTCGGACGTCGCCAGAGCATCAAGATCTTCGGCCAGGACTACCCCACGCCCGATGGCACCTGCATCCGTGATTACGTGCACGTCGCCGATCTCGCCGATGCGCACGTCCTCGCGCTG
>JAOAPJ010000143.1 GCA_025462805.1 Acidobacteriaceae bacterium | reverse complement strand
GAAACAGCTATCGCTACACCGCGCAGCGGGTGGCGGAGGTCAGCATTGCGGGCCACCCGCTGAAGATCTCGGGTGCAACAGATGCATCGGCCGCGATCGACTACCGCGACATCTTTCCGCCGCCGGTGCCCACCGGCCTGCTCTCTGCCGTGGATACCCCGAGCCATGCGATCGATCTCTCCTGGAGTCCCATCAGCGATCCCGGACTGGCTGGCTACATCGTGTACCGCCGGGCGCCCGGCAGCGGCACACCCGAGCGCCTTACTCTGCCGGGCAAATCGAGCCCGGTGCCGGCTTGGCGCGACACCAACATCTCTCCCGGGGAGCGCTATGCCTACTCAGTCAGCGCCATCGATACCTCGGGAAACGAAAGCGCGCGCTCTGCCGAAGTTGAGGATGGAATCGCCGCAACCCACCCTTAAGTTGAACTTGAGTTATTTGAGTTAGTTATTGAAGGTAAGTTGCTACCTGCGTCGTTGTCACAGAAAGGGAACCGCATGCGTTATTGCCGCCTGACTACTTCCAATGGGCCCCGCTACGCGCTCGTTGCCGAACGTGAGGGAATCTTGTGGGCCACCGGCCTGATGGCTCCCCCGCCTGAGTCGCGCACTATCTACGATCCGGCGGAGCCCTTCGCTCCCATCGCGCTGGCCCAGGCCACATTGTTGCCGCCGGTCGAGCCCTCGAAGATCGTCTGTGTCGGTCGCAATTACCGCGATCACGCCGCCGAGATGGGCAACGATGTGCCGGCCGAGCCGCTGCTCTTCTTCAAGCCGCCTTCGTCCTTGCTGCCGCCAGGGGGCACCATCCGGCGGCCCGCGCTGTCCTCCCGCGTGGACTACGAGGGCGAGCTCGCCATCGTCATCAGCAAGCAGGCACACAGGTTGCGCGAGGATCAGGATGTCCGCCCCTGGATCCGCGGCTACACCATCGTCAACGACGTGAGCGCACGCGACCTGCAGAAGAGCGATGCCCAATGGACACGCGCCAAGGGCTTTGACACCTTCTGTCCTTGCGGGCCGCTGGTCTCTGACGACATCGACCCACTCGCCGGCGTCCAGGTGGAGACACGCCTGAATGGCGAGACCAGGCAGTCCGGATCCACGCGCGACTTCATCTTCGGAATCCAGCGCCTGCTCGCCTACATCACTGCTGCCATGACCCTCGAGCCAGGCGACCTGATCCCGACTGGCACACCGGCCGGCGTCGGCCCGATGGCTCCGGGCGATGTTGTCGAAGTCTCGATCGAGGGGATTGGCGTGCTGCGGAATCCGGTTGCACCAGCCTTGTAGCGGCTCCGCAAATGCGTCCCCGATTGCTATCGAGGCGTCTTATTAGATTGATAGAATGGAAGAGGACTGAGGAGTTTTCCCAAATGGCAAAGACAGTGCTAGAGCAGCTCCGCACGATGACCACTGTAGTGGCCGATACAGGCGACTTCAACTCCATCGAAAAGTTCAAGCCGACGGATTCGACGACGAACCCTTCACTGATCACGGCCGCGGCCCAGATGCCGGGCTACTCCGAGATCGTGGACGAGGTGCTGAAGAACGCGCGCACGCAACTGGGCGAGAGCGCCGACGAGAAGGCCGTGGCCAACCTCGCGTTCAAACAGCTTGCCGTTGAGTTTGGCAAGCGCATCCTGAAGATCGTTCCCGGCCGTGTGTCGACCGAGGTCGATGCGCGCCTCTCCTACGACAGGGAGAAGACCATCAACATGGCGCACGAGATCATCGCCGCCTACGACAAGGAAGGCGTCTCGCGCGATCGCATCCTGATCAAGATCGCCTCCACCTGGGAGGGCATCAAGGCCGCCGAGCAACTTGAGCAGGAGGGCATCCACTGCAACCTGACCTTGCTGTTCGGCCTGCACCAGGCGATCGCCTGCGCGGAGGCGAAGGTTACGCTCATCTCGCCCTTTGTCGGCCGCATCCTCGACTGGTACAAGAAGGACACCGGCAAGGACTACCAGGGTGCGGACGATCCCGGCGTGCAATCAGTCACCAAGATCTACAACTACTACAAGAAGTTCGACTACAAGACTTCGGTGATGGGCGCCAGCTTCCGCAACACAGGTGAGATCAAGGAGCTGGCCGGCTGCGACCTGCTGACCATCGCACCGAAGCTGCTGGAGGAACTGGACGCCGACCAGAGCGTGCTGACACGCAAGCTCGACCCGGCCAAGGCCAAGCAGTCCGATGTGCAGAAGATCAGCATGGACAAGGCCACCTTCGAGAAGATGCATGCGGAAGATCGCATGGCCCACGACAAACTGAAGGAAGGCATTGAAGGCTTCACCAAGTCGCTCGTAGAGCTGGAGCAGCTCCTGGCCAATCGGCTGGCGCAGCTCGAGCAAAAGGAACTTGCCGCGAAGTAAGGCGCGCTTCACGCGCAAGCAGCAAACTCAGGGACAAGAGGGCAGCTCCGTGTGGGCTGCCCTCTTCGCGTCTGAACGATTGGCAAGCGAGAAAGACGGCCTGCTGCAGAGAGATCTGCAAGCCTGCAGGGCAGCAGCCGGGCTGTGTGAGCAGAGCTACCGAATCTCCAACCGGGACAAATACTTGGTACCTAGCGACCCAGTCAGAGGAAGATCTCCGTTCGCACTCGAACCAAGGGATTGCCAGAAAGTTCAAGTGCACCCCCTGTGGTGCTATAGGATTTACGCAACTGTCACGCTACATTCACGTTCATACATATCCCGGATGCTCGCACTCCTGACGGGGAGGTTCTCCAGACCGGGGTAGCTCCAATGGATACCGGACGCGGTCCACGGATGTTTGCAACACCTGTTGCTTGCTGAAAGGACTGTGCCATGGTTCCCCAGGAACACATGCTCCGTTCGCTCTTCCACGAACTCGTGGGAGACTGCTACAGCCAGGGAGCCGGCGTCGATGACGCCGAAATCTCCAGCTACGTGGCTGACCTGCTCACCGACTTCACCGAGAACGAGCGCATCTACTCGCTGCGCGACGAGATCGGCCGTCCTCTGCGCGATCTCGACGCGATGCTGGTGGCGGCAGACCCGGTCAACGGCACCGCGATGTCGTTTGACGCCGAGCGCTCTGCCCGCAAACAGATCGGTGACTATGCGCTGTTCTTCGCCGGCATGTATCCCGAGTCGATCGGGGTGAACACACGCCCCATCAGCTTCGAGCGGCTGGTTGAGACCGGGCGCGATTCGTATTCCATCGTCGCCGCCTTCAACCTGTTTGAATACGCCAGGGAGGCGCCGCTGTTTGAGCGCCTTGCCACCCAGTTTGAGGCCTGTATCTATGGGCTCAACCTGGTGCGCAAGGAGCTGGATCGCCGCCGCGCCC
Organism: Acidobacteriaceae bacterium; assembly: GCA_025462805.1. The sequence continues at coordinate 499 of JAOAPJ010000143.1, read as the reverse complement.
TGACCCCCGGCAAAGGCAAGCAGCAGCGATACCTGATGTAGACGGATCGGCATGGAGACGATCGGCGGCCGCCGCGCAACATCGCCGATGTTGCGCGCGCCCCAGCCAGACGCGATTCGGTGAAGTGCTGCGCGGCGTCTCGGCGTCTCATGGATGCCCCGGCACTGCGCCGGGCGACGAGCCTCCAGGGCCGCCGCTTCTGCTCCTTTGCCATCGGGCACATCGAAACGCTTTGATCCCATCAACATAGAAGCCTCGCAGTATGAGCTGACGGATGAGGCAGCAGCGCTCTGCTGCCCGATAACCCCGTTCGCCGGCGCTATCGCTCAGTTGGGCACCCCCGAAAATCCATCCGTCGTAGGTGGTTTCAAGCAGCGTCGTCGAGACGGTATCCTGATATGTCAACCAACATTCGTTTCCCCGAAGGAGCATGCGTGCCGACAACACTGGAACAGACCGCAGCCAAATACCCGTCCGTGGCGGACTACAAGGTAGCCGA
>JAOAPJ010000228.1 GCA_025462805.1 Acidobacteriaceae bacterium | reverse complement strand
TGTTTGCCTCGATGCGTATGTCGCTGATGACCAGCCGGTCGCCAGCCTTGCTGCTGACGCCCTTACGCTGCAGCAACTCCTCGTAGTCCAGGCCATCGGGCTTCAGATCACCATTCGCGTGCAGCATCAGTCCGCGTGAATCGAGTGGCAGCGGACGACGGGCAAACCCCTGCTCGGCGGCAAATGCCGTGATCAGTTCGCGGTGGCCCCGCGGTGTGAGCTTGCGTTGATCGAGAGTTACGTGGGTCGGTTGGAACGGAGGAATGTTCTTCTGATGTTCCGATTCGACGATGAATACCTGATTCTGTGCCAGGGCTGCCGAACCCGCATGGAGGATACCGAGGCCGGACGCAAGCAGGGCGACTGGCTGAATAGCCCTTCGCAACCTGAACCCAGTTCTCATCGGAACCCTCTATGCGGAATCATGCGCCAGTCCTAATGCCTCTGACAAGCAGAGAGTTTCGAGCTGACTAACAAGTTTGAACCGGTCGGCAAGGAGTGGGTTGCACTCCGCAATCCTGGGGATATCCCGCGTCCGAAGGCCCGTTTTCCACAGCCCTTTTCGGCACATGCGCGGGGCGCGGTCTCAGGATTTCGATCAGGCTTTGGGTGGCTCGTCCAAGGATGAAGGCCGGCTCGGGGGGGGCGCCGCAGGAGAGAGATCGCCGATCTGCACCAGGCGCGGCGCTGCGGGCTCACTTGGCCCCATCGCTGCCTCATGCTGCCGGCGAGCTGCCGCATCCAGATCCACCGGGATGCCCCCCGGGATGATCTCCGGAAAGCCGTACTGATGGGAGTACTCGCGCGTCACCCGTGTGATGAGCCACAGCCCGAAGCAGAGGACGAACACCGCGACCACGCTGCCCTCCGGTCCGTAATCCGCACCGGTCAGTGATTCAGGACCTGCCGGCAGACTTTGCACCACTGGCGAGAAGCCGCGCGCGAACCCGCTATACCCACTGAGCGGCAGTCCGAAGAGTGGGCCCATGGCTGCGTTCCAAGCAAAGTGCAGCCCCCAGGGGAGCCACAGCGCGCGCGTGCGCAGGAAGGCGATGGAGAGGATGACGCTGAGCAGAAAGAGCGCGAACACCGCTGCGTGAGGCACATCCGGCTGGTAATGCACGACGACAAAGCAGATTGAGATCAAGACCGTTGCCGGTGTGGGCCCGATGGCGTCGATCAAGCGCTGAAAGGGATAGCCGCGAAAGATCAGCTCCTCGCAGAGAGCAGCTATCGCTAGCACCAGCACGTCTAAAACCAGCAGAAACCATTGGTGCGCCGCGGTCCACAAGGTGGCACCGAGTCCGCCAATCAAGACCGAGGGAATGATGGTGAGCAGCAGTAGACCCCAGCCCACGGCTCCCCCGATACCAAATTCGCGGAGCATGCCGGGGCGGGAGACCAGTCCCATAGCACGCCGCGGCTCGCGTTCACGCGAGAAGGCAATGCCGAACGCGCTGTAGCCGACCAGCAACAGGAACAGCAAGATCAAGCGGTCGAGGAGCGGAACCCAATCGCCCGAGCTGAGCCCGTTAGCCGCATGATGAGCGATCGCATCCGCCACGAAGGTGTACATCAGCGCCACGACGAAGATGAAGAAGGACCGCACGCGTGACGGGCGTGTGGGTCGCTCGCTTAAAGTTGGTGGCGTGGTGACCAAGTGATTCTTAGGACGTATAGAACTGCGCGATATTGCGGAACTTCTCGCGCCTGGCGCAGAGGCGTGCGTCCGCGGACATGCCCCTTAGCTGATTGAGATGCCATGCGAGCCTCTCATCGAGCATGCGTGCCGCAGCCTCCGGATCGAGGTGGGCGCCGCCCGCCGGTTCTGGCACGACATCATCGACGCAGCCCAACGCCTTCACATCTTCTGAGGTGGTCTTCAGTGCCTCGGCTGCCTTGGCGCGCTTCAATGCATCGCGCCACATGATGGACGCACAGCCCTCCGGAGAGATCACCGAGTAGACCGCGTTCTCCAGCATCAGGACACGATCCGCGACCGCCAGCGCCAGCGCACCACCGGAGCCGCCTTCACCCGTGACGGTCGCGATGGTGGGAACCTCGAGCCGCGACATCTCCAGCAGGTTGCGTGCGATCGCCTCGCCCTGTCCGCGCTCTTCCGCCCCCAGCCCGGGGTTGGCACCGAGCAGGTCGATGAAGGTGAAGATGGGCCGCCGGAACTTCTCGGCGATCTTCATCACACGCAGCGCCTTGCGGTAACCCTCGGGGTTGGGCAGGCCAAAGTTAAACTTTACATTGTCTTTGACGTTGCGGCCCTTGACGTTGGAGATGACCAATACCTCTTCTCCATGGAAGCGCGCCATGCTGCATTGCATGGCCGGATCGTCCGCGAAGTTGCGGTCGCCATGGACCTCACTGAGGTCGGTGAAGATCATACGGATGAAATCCATCGGATAGGGCCGCTGCACGTGCCGCGCCAGCTCTGTCTTGAGCCACGCATTCGACTGAGAATCCTGCAGTTGCGGCTGCGCCCTCTCTTCTGGCTGGTCGCTCATCGGTTGCGTCAACGTTGCCTGGGCCACGGACTGATTGTATGGAAGGCGGGATAAGGAGACAAATGAAACTGACGCGGGCTACTTCGCTGTCTCGAGCCGGGGCTCCGCCGCAATGAGCGGTTTATGGAAGATATATTTCCGCAGAAGGTCGCGCAGGTAGTTCTTGAACTGTACCGTCGGCCTCGCCAGGAGTGCGGACAAGGCGATACAAGTCAGGAGCATGCCAGCCTTGAACCATGGATTGCCGCGCTCATTCGGGAAAATGCTGACGATGAGAACGTAGAGCGGGAAGTGCAGCAGGTAGAGCGGGAAGGTGGCTTCGGACAGGAGCCGCACCCACTGCACCCAATGCGCCTTATCCGCCAGCTGAACGCGATCGAGCAGAAGCATGCCCCATAACAGCAGGAATACGATCGGTATGCCTTCCGCGTAGTAAATGTATGCCCAGTGCAGGTTCACGGGGGCGTGATGATGCGCCCAGAAAAACCGGGTCACGAAGCCCTTGAGGTACAGCAGCAGATGGACGCTCAGGGGCAGGAGCATACCAGCCACCACACCGACTGCCAGAAAGCGCACGCTGAGCTGGGTTTTGGAAATCTTCGCGTTCCGGACGCGTTGGTAGATGTCCTGCGCCAGGCAGCCAATCAGCCAGAGGGGCAGCAAGAGCAGAATGTGCTGACCGGCCAGTATCGCAACTACGACCAGCCACAACGCCCTGCGCAAGCCAGCTAAATAAAATCCCACCGCGTAGAAGACGTAGTAGAAGACCTCGTAGGACAGAGTCCAGAAGGGCTGGTTGGAGAAGGGATCCAGCGTCAGGTTCCATGACTGTGCCATGAAGATCAGGTTCATGAAGATGCGCAGCACCGGACGATCGTGGTTCATGCCCCAATTGGGCAGGTAGAACGCGGGATTTACCCGCAAAGCGATATACGAAGAGACGATCGTAAACAGCAAGGCCGGCACGACGACCGAGTACACGCGCGAGATGCGGTCTACCCAGAAGTCCGTCATGCGGCCCCTTCGAAGTTCCGTGACGTATCGGATGACGAGACCGGAGAGCAGGAAGAGCATCACCAGAGCGGGCTTTCCCTGGTCGGTCAGGTCCGGCCATCCCACTGAGAAGTAGGGCTGCGTCAGATGCGCGATTGCGATCATGACGGCAGATCCCAACCGAAGCAGATCGAGACAAACCGAGGTGGCCGTCGAGAATCTTCTGGCGGGAGGATTGGTCATGAGCTTGCCGGGAGCCGGTTAGCGGGATTCTACATGGAGCGCCCAGCCCATCCCCTAGTCGATCGCCTGCACCGCACCGCGGCCCAGCAGTTCCTCGGCACGCTCGATGAAGACCCGATCCGCTCCCACCGTGAGGCCATCCGGCTCCAGCATCACCACGAACTCGCCACGCTGTTCCAGGTTGATCATCACCTTGCCTGGCCCGGGTGCCTCCTGAATCATTGCGTGTAGAGACAACAATGTCTGATCGGTCGATCGATCAAGAGTGACCTTGATCCGAATATTCTGCGGCAGCTTGACCTTGACGTCTTCCAGAGCCTGGATCGAGGACAGAGCCAGCTTCGGCGCGGCATCTTCCTCCGCACGCAGTTGCCCGCGTACCAGCACTGGCACATCAATCTTGAGCGACTCGGCCAGCCGAGGGTAGTCCTTAGGGAAGCAGATCAGGTCAATCTTGCCGACGGTGTCTTCGAGAGATGCCTGGGCATAGAGTTCGCCCGAGCGCTTCGATTTCGCGACCTTCAGTCCGACGATCACACCGGCGATGAGGACCTCGTTCTCCGGCTGCCCCTGTCCACGGCGTGTCGGCGGCGGCGCGGGCTTCATCTCTAGCGCGTCGGCCGTGCTGACAGCCTTCAGGTTCTTGATCTTGTCCGCGTACTTATCCATTGGGTGCCCGGACACGAAGAAGCCGAGCACCTCCTTCTCCGACTGCAACCGCTGGTTCTCATCCCACTCCGGTACGTTGGGCAAGGGATCGTCAGGATGCGCCCCGTTTGCGAACGCTCCGTTCTGAGGCGCATCATCAAAGATGGCGCCCAGGCCGCCGAAGAGCCCCGACTGCCCTGCTGCTAAGTCGCGCTGCGATTTCTGCGCGCGCTCCATCGCCTTATCCGCCGCCGCGATCAATCGTGAGCGTGGCCCGAAGCTGTCCAACGCTCCCGCTTTGATCAGCGATTCAATGACCCGCTTGTTGAGCAGGCGGAGGTCCACCACCTCGCAGAACTCCCATAGCGAGACGAAGCCGCGCCTCTGCTCTTCCGCGAGCTTCACGCGCGCCGACAAGATGGAGTCGATGGCATTGCGGCCGACGTTCTTGATGGCCGTCAGACCGAAGCGGATCACCTTGCCATCTGGCGTGAAGTCGGCGTCTGACACCTGCACGTTCGGCGGTTCGACCGCGATCTCCATCTCCCGGCACTCGCTGATGTACTTGACCACGTTCTCCGGCTTCGAGATTTCGCTGGTCAGCAGCGCGGCCATGAACTCGACTGGATAGTGGGTCTTCAGATACGCCGTGTGGTACGCCAGCAGAGCATACGCGGCCGAGTGCGACTTGTTGAAGCCGTAGCCGGCGAACTGCTCCATAAGATCGAAGATGCGCGTCGCCTTGTCCTTCGGGTGCTTGCGCTCGGCCGCGCCCTTCAGGAAGCGCTCGCGTTGGCTCGCCATCTCGGCAGGATTCTTCTTACCCATGGCGCGGCGCAGCAGGTCGGCTTCGCCCAGCGAGTAGCCGGCGAGCACGTTGGCAATCTGCATCACCTGCTCCTGGTAGACGATGACGCCCAGCGTCTCCTGCAGCAGCGTTTCGAGCTCAGGCAGTTCGTATTCCACCTTGCGGCGGCCCCACTTGCGTTCGATGAAGTCGTCGATCATGCCGCCCTGAATCGGCCCCGGGCGATAGAGTGCGTTGAGGGCGGTCAGGTCTTCTACCGTTGTGGGCTTGTAGCGCCGCAGCACATCGCGCATGCCGCCGGATTCGAACTGGAATACGCCCGAGGTCAGCGCGCGATGGAAGACCTGCTCATACGTGGTCTGATCATCAAGCGGCACCGTCGCCATGTCGACCGGAACGTTCTGGTTGCGCCGAATCAGCTTCAGACAGTCGTCGATAACGGTAAGCGTGGTCAGCCCAAGGAAATCCATCTTGAGCAGGCCCATCTTCTCGACTGCCTTCATGTCATAGGCTGTAACGATTTCGTCGTTCTTCGAGCGGCTCAGCGGCACCAGCTCGGTCAGCGGCTTGGGCGCAATCACGACGCCGGCTGCGTGCACGCCCGCTCCGCGTACCAATCCCTCCAGCTTGCGCGCTGTATCCACCAACTCGCGCACCTGCGCGTCGGCCTCGTATGCCGCCTGCAGCTGGTGCGAGTCCTTCAATGCTTGCTCGATGGTGATGCCGATGGTTGCCGGCACCAGCTTGGCGACCCGGTCCACGTCGCCGTAGGGCATATCGAGCGCGCGGCCTACGTCCTTGATCGCCGCCTTGGCTGCCATCGTGTTGAAGGTGATGATCTGCGCCACCTGCTCGCGGCCGTACTTGCGCGTGACGTAGTCAATCACCTCGCCCCGGCGATTCATACAGAAGTCGATATCGATATCTGGCATCGAGACGCGTTCGGGATTGAGAAAGCGCTCGAACAGCAGCTCGTTCTGCAACGGATCGATGTCGGTTATTTCCATGACATAGGCCACGAGCGAGCCCGCAGCCGAGCCGCGCCCGGGCCCTACCGGGATGTCATGCTCTTTCGCATAGCGGATGAAGTCCCAGACAATGAGGAAATAGCCGGGGAACTTCATCTGCTTGATGCAGGTGATCTCGCGCTCCAGCCGCTCGCGATAATCGGACTCGGTCTTACGCAGCAGGCCGCGATCCTTCAGGTGCTGGATCGCGGTGTGCAGCCGCTTCTCGAATCCGGCACGGCAGACCTCTTCGAAGTACGAGTCGATGGTGTGGCCGGGCGGCACAGCGAACTCAGGAAACGGGTTGTCCACTTTGTTCAGCTTGAGGTGGCACCGCTCCGCAAACTGCATGGTGCGGCTGACCACCTCCGGAGCGTGCGAAAACAGCCGCTCCATCTCATCGGCCGTCTTCACATAGAACTGGTCAGAGTCAAACTTGAAGCGCTTCGGATCGTGAATGGATCCGGCAGTCTGGACGCAGAGCA
>JAOAPJ010000225.1 GCA_025462805.1 Acidobacteriaceae bacterium | reverse complement strand
TGCACGCCGTCTCCCTGAATTACCGCGACCTGATGACCGTAAAGGGCCTCTACAACCCCAGGCTCCAGCCCAACCGCATCCCCTGCTCCGATGGCGCCGGAACCATCTCCGCTATTGGCGAAGGTGTCACGCGATTCGCAGTCGGCGATCGCGTCGCTGGCAGCTTCTTTCAGAACTGGCTGGACGGTGAGCCCGCCGCCGACAAATTCAAGGGCGCCCTCGGCGGCGATATCGACGGCACCCTCGCCCAGCAGATCGTTCTCCACGAGAGCGGCGTGGTCCACATCCCCAGTTATCTCAGCTTCCAAGAGGCCGCCACCCTCCCTTGCGCCGGCCTCACCGCCTGGAACGCGGTGGTCCGCGCCACCTCTACCCGGCCCGGCGACTCCGTCCTCATCCAGGGCACCGGCGGCGTCTCCATCTTCGCCCTGCAGTTCGCCAAGGCCCTAGGCGCACGCGTCCTCGGTACCTCCTCCAGCAGCGAGAAGCTGAAGCGCGCCAGCAGCTTAGGCCTGGACGCCGGCACCAACTATCGCGACTCCCCGGACTGGTCCAAATGGGCCGCCGCCCAGACCGGAGGCCGCGGCGTCGACCTCATCGTCGAAGTCGGGGGCGCCGGCACCTTCCAGCAGTCCATGGCCGCTACCCGGGTGGCCGGCACCATCGCTCAGATCGGTGTGCTCGGCGGACGCGAGAAGGACCTGCAGATCACCCCTATGCTGCACAAAATGCTCCGCATTCATGGCGTTTACGTCGGCGCCAGGCAACACTTCGAGGAGATGAACCGCGCCCTCGAACAGCTCCGCCTCCACCCCGTCGTCGATCGCGTCTTCTCCTACGGCGAGGCGCGCGAAGCCTTTGAGACTATGGAACGCGCCTCTCACTTCGGCAAAATTGCGATCTCGGTAGACACACCATAGTAACCATCCGCAGGTACACCAAACGGCGGGTAACCACGTCTCACCCGTAAGAGCCAGGCAAGAAATCTGCTTCTGCTCTTGGCTGGTCCTTGCTAATGTACCGGGAGACAGAACTTCGGGAGTGCAGGTCCGGGACGCGGCTCGGCGAGGAGTGAAAAATTTATCCTCACCGCCACGCGACTCTTTCTCACTTCCGGCATCTGAAGAGTGCACCCGATCTTTGTACAAGAACCCGGGTTCAACACAGGCCGCTCTCAACCGTGAGGAGCACGAACATGCGCTGGTTTATGGAATTCTTGCAATCCGTCTTTGAGGCTATCTTCGGCTGCCGCCACAGCAATCTCTCTCGCCCCTTCACCATCGAGGGCCACACCTACAAGGTCTGCATGGACTGCAGCACCCAGGTGTTTTACTCGCGGGAGACCATGATGCCGCTGTCGCGCCGCGAAATCCGCCATCTCCGCGCTGCCGAGGCCAGTGCCGACGTAGCCATGATGCCGGCCACCGCAGCAGCTCGCTCGGCAGTCCGCCGCAAGACGGTCGCCGCATAACCAGACGTCCTTGCGCACCGGCTTCCACTGTGGGGCCGGTGCTCTTCTCTTTCTCCCGTTCCGGGACCCTTCTGGCCTGACCCGTATCAACCCATAGCCTCTTCGCAGTGCAGAATTTTCACACTGGCGAATCCGCTGCCCTTTCCGCCGCGGCTGGCCTGCCTCTGCCTGTAGACTGGCCCCGTGGCCGCCTCCCCCAAAAGTGGCAGGCCCCCTCCTCGGGAGCAACGTTTGGCCGCCAGTCCCACAATCGTAACCACCCGGAGCATCACCTCCCCGATCGTCACGATCGAGCACCTGACCAAGGTCTACTCCGGCAAGCAGCGCGTCACCGCGCTCGACGGCATCACCCTCACCGTCCAGGAAGGCGAAGTCTTCGGGCTGCTCGGCCCCAACGGCGCCGGCAAGACCACCACCATCAGCATCTGCACCACCCGCGCCCTGCCCACCAGTGGCGTGGTCCGGATCGCCGGTACCGACGTCGTGGCTCATCCCTCGCAGGCCCGCCGCTTCATCGGTGTGGTCCCGCAATACAACACACTCGACCGCTCGCTCACCGTCTTTGAGAACATCTACTTCCACTGCCGCTACTTCGGACTGAGCTCCGCTGCCTCGGTCGCCCGCGCGCAGGCTCTGCTCGCCCAGTTCCACCTCACCGAGCGCGCCAAGGCCATGCCCAATGAGCTCTCCGGCGGCCTCCAGCAGCGCGTCCAGATCGCCCGCGCCATCGCCCACCACCCGCGTGTCCTCTTCCTCGACGAGCCCAGCGCCGGCCTTGACCCGCAAAGCCGCATCGCCATGTGGAATGCCGTCACTGCCCTGCGTCAGGAGGGCATAACCGTCGTCCTCACCACCCACTACATGGAGGAGGCCGACACCCTCTGCGATCGCCTCGCCATCATCGATCACGGCCGCATCCTGGCGCTCGATACGCCCGCCGCCATCAAGGCCTCCGGCGGCGGCGAAACCATCTTCGACCTCAAGCTCCGCTCCCTCGACCAGCTGGACACGCTGGCCCACGTCTATCGCACTCTGCCCCAGGTCACCCAGGCCGAGATCACGCCCACCGGGCTGCGCGTCTTCGCTCGCGACCTGGATGGCCTGCTCCCCCGCATCGTTGAGACGGCTGCCCCCGCCGGGCTCCGCGACCTCTCCATCACCGAGCCCAGCCTTGAGACCGTGTTCATCCGTCTCACCGGGAGAGACCTCCGTGAATAATCCCGACCCCCCTGCCACGCTTCACCCCACCAGCCCGGCCGCGGTAGCCGGCCAGCAGCACGCCTCCATGCTCTCCGCCTTCGCCGGCCTCATGCTGCGCGACTTCCGCGTGCTGCGTCGCGAACTACTCACCTTTGCCATCCGCGTCATCATGCAGCCGCTGCTCTTCCTCTTCGTCTTCACCTACGTCTTCCCCCATCTCGGCCAAGGTCCCGCATCGCAGGCGGCAGGGAATGCCGCACCGAACCCCA
>JAOAPJ010000108.1 GCA_025462805.1 Acidobacteriaceae bacterium | reverse complement strand
CTGTACGCGGAACGGGGACAGGCCACGGATGAGGACACCCACGCCGCGGACCTGGTGGCGCGCACGCGCGACATCTTCGTGGACGAGCCGCACGCCTTCTAATGCAGCTTGCATCTGCTGACCGTGCGCCCGCTGATCGTGCCGCTGCGAGCCATGCAGAGCAGGATTACTTATAAGACCGCTGGTACGTGCCGCTTATCCGGTCGTGCCAGCCCAAGCCATCCTCGTCGAAGACCGCCCATAGCAGCCCGAGACCAAGGGGCAGTGCCGAGAGCAGCAGCGCGCCCACCCGGCGCTGCATGGCACGCCGGGTCGGATTGTCATCGCCCAGAGTACAGAGGGCGATGCGGGCGTACAGCATGCCCGGCGTGTTCTCGCTGAATCGGAAGAAAAGCCACTGGTAGGCAACAGCGATGCCCAGCAGGGCGAGCGCAGCCGCCAGGGCCGCGAATCGGCCGGAAGGAGGGTGCGCGGTGCACGATGAGAAGACAAACACGAACACCAGAAAGCCAATCATGCTGAGAGCGCCATCCACGAGGGCAGCCATCAGGCGATCTTCGAGCGGCGCTGGCTGAATGGGTTTTTCCTCGCCCTTACGAGCGGACGCGCAGGAGGCGCGCTCTGGGCGTGGCGTGTCTAGGCGGATGGAGGACCAATCGAGGCCAGCCTTCGGCACAGCAGCGGGTGCCGCGGGAGCGGCGACGTGATGATCGATCGCTTCCTGCTCAACTTCAAAGATGCGTAGCTGCCCAGCTTGCGGCTGAGCGTCGCGGAGCGGCCCCTCAGCAAGTCGGGGGCGGGCCTTGCGCGTCGCCACCAACTCGCGGGGAAACTCGATGAGGTTGGCAACGAGCGGAACGGCCGGTGCCACAGTCGCCTCTTCCAGCGGATCGGAGATGCGCTGCGTAGCCAGGGGTGGCGGATGGTGGGATGAAGATGGCGTGCGGGACGCAAGCCGCGCCTCGTATGCCTGCATGTGCTGCTGGGTGCGTTCGTCGACGTCGTAGCGCACCGCGATGTTCTGTTCGTACTCGATCCGCGCCTGCTCCGCTCGCAGCCGCCCCTCTGCCTCGCGTGCCTCCGCAGCGGCAGCCTCTGCCTCGCGCGCCTCCTCCATGCGGCGGCGGACAGCCTCCTGGGCCGTCTGTGCCTCCACCAGCGCGCGCTCGGCCGCCAGCGCCGCTTCGGCTGCCTCCAATTCAAGTGTCTCGCGATAGCTCGGCCGGTGCGCGTAGCGTGCGGCCACGGCGGCAGCGACACTGGCCCGGCCGGGCTCTCCATTGGCGTTCTGTGAATCGCCGTCTCGCGACTCAAGCGGCAGTCGCGGCTGACCCGTGCTGCGGTTGGACCGTCGCGCGCGGCTGGCGGCCAGTTTCTCGGTCAGTTCGGTTTTCCAAGCGGGCATGTCACCCGGCACGACATTCGCCATTGCAATCGTCCCTGCTTCCGGCATCGTTCGAGCTACCGTGCCCACGCGTCTCGTATCCTTCCCGCGGCAAGCGGAAACGAGGTCTGCGGAGGAACGGAGCGAGCCTCTGCCGTTCATCGCTGAAATCACCCGCGATGCGTCGACAGACGGCATTGTCCGAGCCAGAGCTGCGTAGAACTCCCCAGGTCAGCGGGCTGGCTTTGCTATTCTGAGCCTTACCCGTGCCGAGGAACCTGCGCAGTTTTTTGTGTATCACGCTGCTGTGGCTGTGTCATCCGCAGCCTGAGGTTTGGGCGTGGCAGATGGGGCACCCGGAATCAAGTGCGGCACCGGCACAGGAGCCTCTTCCTTCGGCGACAACCGGCGGCGATTCTGCTGCTGTGCCCGACGCCCCGGACGCCGCTGATCTTCCCCTGGCGCAGCCAGTCACCACCAGTGGCCGTGGCATGGTACCCGTTCAAATCACCGCCGATCGCCAGCGCAAAGATGGATCCATCTACACCCTGCTCGGCGATGTCGAGATCAAGTACGGCACCTATGTGCTGCATGCCGACAACGTGAGCTACAACGAAGACACCGGTGAGGTGCGCGCCGAGGGTCATCTGGATCTGGAAGGCGGGCAGGATGACGAGCACATCCTGGCTGACCATGCCACACTCAACCTGAACCTGGATACCGGGCGCTTTTACAACGTGACGGGTAGCGTTGGCGTGCGCGGCAACCTCGCCCGCCGCAAGGCAATCTACACCACGCCGAATCCATTCATCTTCACCGGCCGCGTGGTGATCAAGAGTGGCCCTGCAAAGTTCCGCGTGATCGATGGCACCATGACCTCCTGCCGTCTGCCCAAGCCGGACTGGGTGCTGGCCGCCGGCCGCATCGATGTGGGCGAGGGGCAGGCCAGCGCCCGCAACGCCCTCTTCCGCCTCCTGAACATACCTATCGTCTACCTGCCCTACGTGACGCATCCGGTAATGTCGTCCGATCGGCAATCCGGATTCCTCATCCCGGTCTTCTCTCAGTCCTCCACGAAAGGCACCGTGCTGGGCGAGCAGTATTACCTGGTGCTGAACCGAAGCATGGACCTGACCGTGGGCACGGACTTCTACTCGAGGCGCGGATGGGCGCCCAGTGGCGAGTTTCGCTTCCGCGGCCGCAACGATGACTTCGCAAACGTTCGCTTCACGGCCCTCTTCGACCGCGGCATCGTACTTGGCGCGGGCCAGGCCCCAACCAACCAGGGCGGCCAGGACATCCTGGTGAACGGCCGTTTCTCGCTGGATGACAACACACGCCTGGTGGCGAATGCCGAGTACCTGAGCTCGATCATCTATCGGGTGGCCTTTGCCGAAAGCTTCGCCCAGGCGACTGCCTCGCAGGTCAATTCGAACATCTACGTCACCCACAATGCCAACGGCTTCTCCGAGACGGGCAGCTTCGCACGCTATATCAACTACGGCAGCACGACCCCGATCGAAGATGTCGTCATCGCTCATCTGCCATCCATCTCCGCCACCTCGGTGGAGCAACAGTTCGCCGCGAGCCCCATTCGCTGGCAGGTGGGTGGCAGCGTCGCGGGCCTGAATCGGCGCGAACCCGGCTTCGAGACAGCGCATGAGGTAGGCCGCTTCGACCTGCACCCGTCGATTTCTGCCCCTCTGCACCTTGGCGGCCTGGACATTCGGCCGGAGATTGGAGTGCGCGAGACGTTCTACACCAAGAGTCAGGCACCGACCTTCGTTCTTGATACCGCCACCCAGTCATTCGTGCCGGTCTATCGCTCGGCCAGCCTCGATCGCAAGGACTTCGAGGCCGGCGTGGAACTGCGCGCGCCCGTCATCGAGCGGGACTACGCACCCGGCTGGCTGACGCGGCACAATCGCGTCCTGCGCCACGCCATTGAGCCGGAGGCGCACTACCAGTACGTCTCCGGGATCAACAACTTCCCTAACATCCTCCGCTTCGATCCAATCGATCTGGTCAGTGATACGAACGAGCTGGAGTACTCGGTAACGCAACGCTTCTACTTCAAACGGCTGCATGCAATTCCATGCATCAGCAACACCCTCTCGCCGCCCGCGAACGGTCGCGTGTACCTGCCTGTGGACTTCCATGACTGCACCAACACCGACACCACCGAGGCCCTGACCTGGACACTCGCCCAGAAGCACTACTTCGACCCCAGCTTCGGTGGCGCGGTGTTCCCCAAACGCCGGAATGTACTGGCCACCACTCTGGATCTCACCGGTATCTCGTTCCTCGCCGGCCCGCGAGACTACTCCCCGCTCATCTCACGGCTTCAGTTGCGGACCAGCCGTACGGTGGACCTGGGCTGGGACCTGGACTATGACCCACACGCCGGCCGCATCAACGGCAGCAGCGTGTATGCAAACCTGCGCTCCGGCAATTTCTTCAGCTCGGTCAGCCATGCCCGCCTAGACGCGCTCAACGCGACCACCATCGGCAGCTCTCCAAGCGGTAGCAAGCAGCCACTGTCGCCGGTGACGAACTACGAGCAGCTCAGGGTGACACTTGGCTACGGTGCCGGGACCAAGATCGGCTTCAGCAGTGCCCTGAACGCTGGGTACGACCTCAACCGTTCTGAACTGCAGTACGGGGGCGCTGAGGCAAGTTACAACTTCAACTGCTGTGGCGTCACTATCGAGTACCGGCGGCTGGCCCTAGGCTCTCAGCGCAATGAGAACTACGAGAGCTTCAACTTCACCCTGGCCGGTATCGGCACGGCAGGAAACATCAGCCGTTCGCAGTTGATCTACTAACGCTCAGGAATCCGGACCCTCCGGGCAGCGGGAGCCTGCCTGCCTCGCTCTCTGCTGACCATCCGCGCGGGTCCCCTTCGCCGGTTCGCCAGCCCCTGTGCCCCCTGAGATAATGGAAGCTACGTTTTACGCAGTGAAAGGCGGTTTGCTTGTTCCGTACCCGACTCCTCCTCAGCGGCGCACTGGCTGCCATTGCCACCTTCGGCTGCCACGCGCAGAGTCCGCATCCTCCGAGCGCCTCTGTCGAGCGTCGCATTGAGGTCCTGGTCCGCTCACAGTTCAATGTCCCACCGGAGTACGACATCTCTCTGGGCGGCAAGACCAAGAGCGACATTCCGGATTTTGACAATCTGCCGGTGACCTTCACGCACAACGGCAAGCAGACAACGGTCACATTCCTGCTATCCAAGGACGGCAACACACTGGCTCGGCTGGAGAAGTTCGACATCAGCAAGGACCCGCAGTCGATCTACTCAATTGCGCAGCGGCCGGTGCGCGGCAACCCCGAGGCCAAGGTCACGGTCGTGAACTACGACGATCTGGAGTGCCCCTACTGCGCCCGCATGCACGAGGAGCTCTTTCCCACCACGCTGGACCACTACAAGGGCCTGGTGCGCTTCGTCTACAAGGACTACCCCCTGACCGAGATCCATCCCTGGGCCATGCATGCCTCCGTAGACGCGAACTGCCTAGCGGACCAGAACAATGACGCCTATTGGAAGTTCGTGGACTATGCCCACAGCCATGGTCAGGAGATCAACGGCAACCGCCAGAATCCGAAGCAGGCTGTCGATGTGCTTGATAAGACAGCCCGCGACCTCGGCACCGAGGCCAAGGTGAACCTGCCCAAGCTGAACGAATGCTTGGCCAAGCAGGACGAGTCGGCGATCCGAGCCTCCCTGCGCGAAGGCGAGAAGCTCGGCATTGAAGGCACGCCGCAGCTTTATGTGGATGGTGAGAGGGTTGCTCCCGGCGCCCAACCCACCGCCAGCATTTGGGATGCCATCGACCGCGCGCTGAAGGCGGACGGCATCACGCCCCCAGATCGCGCAGCGGCGACGCCCGCTCCCAGTAAGCCCGGCACGGCTCCGCAAGGTGCCGGGCCAACGAAGTAGGCTAGCCGATCTGGAGTCAGGATCTGCAGTTAAACTGAATCGCGAAACGTGACAAGCCCGCCAGAGGCCTGCACGTCGGCTCTTGCGAAAACGAGCCCGGGTCTTTTGGCGTGGAGGCACGCAGTATGCTTTTTGAGCCACCGAGGCGGCATGGCAGCCGAGGTGGTGAGCGCGCTCGCACCGGGCGCAGCTCTGAAGGAGATCGAGTGCCGGAAGTCCCATCTGTCGCCAATCCTACTTTTTTTTCCCACCTTCGCCGTTCCGCCCTTTGGCCAACTTTTGCTTTGCTGCCCTTGCTCGTCGCCGGTTGCAACCGTCCGCATGATGCTGACGTGGTTGCTACGGTGAATGGGCACTCGATTCAGCGCTCCGTGCTTGAGCGGAGCTATCGCAGCAACCTCGGCAATGCCCAACACGAGCCTTCGCTGGTGCAATCTGAGGTGACACATCTCGAGATATTGCGCCAGCTGATCGATGACGAGATCCAGCAGCAACGCGCCGCTAAGCTGAACCTGGTAGCGACCGACGAGGAGGTCGAAGCGAAGCTGGCCGAACTGAAGGCTCCGTATACGCAGGAAGAGTTCGATCGGCAGCTGAAGGCCCGCAGCATGACTCCGGAGGACGTGAAGCGCGATATCCGTCGCGGCCTCACCAGCGAGAAGCTGATGAACAAAGAGATCAACTCCAAGATCAACATCACGGACGCAGACGTGACTCGCTATTACAGCGACAACAAGGCAGAGTTCAATCTGGTGGAGCCGCAGTTTCATCTGGCCGAAATCGTTGTCACCTCCTCGCCCTCGCAGCAGCCCGGAAATCTGCAGAACAACAAGGCCAGCAACGACGCAGAAGCGAAAAAGAAGATCGAAGCGCTTCATACACGCCTGGAGAGCGGTGAGGACTTCGGTGCGCTGGCCGCCAACTTCAGCGAGCAGGCCTCGACTGCATCGAGCGGCGGCGACATGGGGTCCATCCCGGAGTCACAGCTTCGCCAGGAGAGCACAGTCTACGCAGCGCTCCAGCCTCTCAAGGCCGGTCAGATCACCCAGGTGTTGCCGATCCTGGACCCCAACCACAAGCCGGTCGGCTATGCCATCTACAAGCTCATCTCGAAAGAGGCCGCAGGGCAGCGAGAGATCAACGATCCGCGCGTGCAGCAGTTTATCCGGTCGCAGTTGCGCGACAGTCGCGCCCAGTTGCTGCAGAAGGCATATTACGAGATGTTGCGGGATCAGTCCCACGTAGAGAACTTCTACGCCGAGGAGATCTTCAAGAAGGGCGCGCAGTAGCGCCCGGCTTCAGTGCTTCTCGAACAGCACCTTGGGCAGGATCGCGTGCACGCCGACCTTGGTGTCCACCAACTGCGTGATGTCCAGGTCCACTGCCACGCTCGATAGCTGGTACGCCTCATCTCGCGAGAGGTGCTTCTCCTCCATCAGGAACTGCAGCATGTTCTCGATCGCCATCTTTGTGGCCGTGTTCAGGTCCTCGTCAAAGCCCATCGTAATCCAGGCCGTCGGCGTCTCTGCGCGCGGCCACAGCAGGTGCCGGTCCTTGTGCAGGATGAACTGAAAGGCGCCACTGAGCATTGTCTCGAGCGCGGTGATGTCCACCTCCCCGTTGCCCTGTCCGGCATGACCATCCCCCACCTCAAACAGCGCACCTGACGCATGCACCGGCAGGTAGAGCACGGTGCCTGCTACCAGCTCCTTGTTATCCATGTTGCCGCCGTGCATCCATGGCGCAGTGCTGTTGTACTTGCCGGCAGACTCCGGCGGCGCTACGCCCATGGAGCCGAAGAACGGTCGCAGAGGAATGCGGATGCCGGGCGCAAACTGCGCATATCCGCGTTCGTGATCCTGCTCCAGATGGAGCGGAATGATCGTCATCTTTCCGTACGGGAAATCGTTCGGCAGATACCCGCGGCCTGCGCCAAAGCCGTTGCAGGCCCAGGCCACATCGATGTCCACCTTCTGAATGCGTACCTCCAGCACATCGCCGGGCTCCGCATCCACGATCGCGATCGGTCCGGTGAGGATGTGACCTCCCGGCCCCTTCTCGATGTCCTTGGCGGCATACAGGGTGCGCACAGAGGCTGGAATATCGCCTGGGGCAACGCCCTCCTTCTCCAGCCGCTCCGGCGGACCGCACGTGGACAACGT